>CAYVOE010000114.1:11245-12284 GCA_964452795.1 uncultured Nitrospiraceae bacterium | reverse complement strand
TGGCGTTTCACCCCCCGCATCACGACCCGGCACAACGAGACCTGGTACTACTGGGCCTGGATCTGGGAGCGGGAGCGTGACCCCGACAACCCTGCCTTCCTGTGGGGCAACCAGATGCAGGACGGCGGCGGCGTGTCGTTCACGTCCCTGTTCGACTTGATGCTGCGGTGCTCGACGGGAAGGCAGGAGGACATCGACCGCGCATTTGAACGCACTAGGGAGATCCAGTCCTGGTTCAGCGACGTCCGGGCCGCGGGAGGAGAAGGGCGCGACTTCTACCGCGCCTATTACGACGGCCACCCGGAGCGGGGCCTTCAGCAGAGTCCAAATCCCGGAGGACTGGGGCTGGATCGGGAGTTCCTTTCAGACGGGAGCCTCGGCACTCTGTTCGTTCCTCTGGCCTTTCTGGGGTTGAAGTCAGAGGAAGAGGGGATCCTGGATGTGGCGCCCGCCGTGCCGTCCGCGTTGGGACTCATCGGCGTCGAGAACGTCTTCTATCGGGGCAACTACATTCGCATCGAGGCGGGCCACGGGTACGTGAGTCTTGAAGGCAGCCGCATCGACACGGCGGAAGACCTGCGGGTCCGCGTGCGGTTCCGCAATGCCCCACACGACGTCCGGGTGTGGATCGGCGATCAGCCCACGGAGTCGGCCTATCGCGACGGAGATGACCTGTGTGTTGTCACACCGCTCCGTCCCGTCCGCGCGGAGTTGCGGCAGGGGCGGTAACGATCGCAGGACTGCGAGGACTGCGCTCACGGCTCCCTGCAATGACAAGACCCGTCATTGCTCATGACCCTGTTATGCGCAGTCCTCGCAGGTCTACGGCAGGTCGGGTGGACGCCGGTGGCAGGGCAGTCGCGTCCTATGGCTGGCTTGCATTGGTACGTATGTATCCCCTTCGGGGAAAAGACGGTGGGGTACGAATCCTTTCCCAGGGTGGCGCTCGCTGACCCTGGGCTAAGTTATGTATCCCCTACGGGGAATTTTCCAGGGCCGACGGTGTTGGTGGAACGATCGAGTTACCGGTCGGAGCGAC
>CAYVOE010000114.1:0-11233 GCA_964452795.1 uncultured Nitrospiraceae bacterium | reverse complement strand
GCGCTCGTGCCTATCCTACGCCTACCAGGCCGAGGCGGCTGAGGATGCCTTTAATGCCGCGGCGGTGCTTGTTGGGGCAGGCGCTTTCGGTGCAGTTGACGCAGATCGGGGGCAGGAGCTCGGCCTGGCCTTCGCGCAGGCCCCGGCGGATCCGGGTGACGACGTCGCCGTTCCATACTTCGCGGATGGATTGACGGGCCAGGTTGCCCAGGATGGTGGTGCGGTGCCAGTCCACGCAGCACAGGACCACGTCGCCGTTGAAGAGGATGTCCATATCGCGAGAGGGCCGGATGCAGTTACCCATGGACCGCATGGCGCCGGTGTTGAGATCGTTGGCGATGCCGATGTTGCCGCCGCGGTTCTCGAGGGCGGAGGTCACGAGGCGCACGCCGTGGCGTCGCCAGAACCGCCGGGCCTCTTCGATCTCGGCCTCGTTGAGCTTGGTGACGACCATGGACACGCGGAAGTCGAAATCCCGCTCGCGGATCCGCTTCCGTTTCATCACGCGGCGGACGCCGATGATGTTCTCGATCACCTTGCTTGCGTCGTAGCCCATGATGCGCCGGTTGGTCTCGTCGTCGAGCGATTGGAGGCTGACCTTGAGGCGCTTGAGCCCGGCGTCGATGAGGGCTTCGGCCATGTCCTCGGTGAGGGCGGTCCCGTTGCTGGTGATGAGGGTGGTCGCCGAAGGCACGGTCCTGGAAGCGTATTCCACGAACTCTGGCATGCGCTTGTCGGACAAGGGCTCGTTCATCAGGTAGAGGCTGATGCGGCGCGGGCGCGTCTCGGCGAGTTCGTCGATGATCTTGCGGTAGAGGTCCATCGACATCTTGCCGTGCTCGATGCCGGAGTTCAGCGTGGCCTCGTTCGGGCAGAAGATACACCGGCCGTTGCACCCCGATTGCGTCTGTATCTGTACGCGAGGCGGGCCCGGAAGTAACTGCGTGCTCATGGATATCCTCCCTGATTCCCGGCATTCTACCCAAAAACACCTGAAAAGTGTATTTCTCTTGCGGGATGCCCGGGGTTCAATCGCCGTTCTTGCCGCGGACGGAGTCGATTACGTCTTTGGCCGCGCCGCGCAGGCCGCGGGCGATGCCGCGTCCCGGCAGGCCCCGCCCCCGCTCCTCCTCCCCGGTTTTCGGCGGAGACGCTTCGGCCTCGGCCGGGGGCGGCGGGGTCTCCCCCGCTTCCGGTTCCTCCGGAACGGCGTCGGGGGCATCCGCCGGCTCGGCCTCGGGCGCGTCCGTCGGTTCGGCGGCGGGGGCGGACCCGACGGCCTCGCGGGCCCGGGCGCCGCTGCCGGGGATGCTGAGGGATTCGGGCGTCACGGTGGGGTCGTAGGGCGACCCACGGGCGACGAGGCCGAGGGGAGCGAGCTTGCGAAGCTCGCTGACGGCCCGGCCGATGATGGGGACCCGCTGGACGACGCCCGTGACCGTCTGGAAGGGGAATACGTCGAACTCGAGGAGCATCTCGTCGGCGGGAAAGTTGACCACGCCTTCGCCGCGCATGGCGAAGCTGGGGCGTTCGAGGGCGAACTCCTCGACGGTCATCACGCCCTTCTCGAGGTTCATGTTGAAGGAGGCGGTGTCGTAGGTGAGCCCTTCGTCGCGCAGGGACGGCAGGCGCAGGCGGAAGATCTCGGTCGTGCGGAGGACGTTGAGGATCTGGGTGGCCAGTCCAAAACGCCCGAAGGTGCCGTCCTCGCCCACCAACTCGGCCCGTCCGCTGGTGCCGTTGATCGTCGACTCGCCGACGAGGGGCACGGTAAGGGCAATCTCGCCGCTGATGATCCCGCCGAAGCCCCGGGGTTCCGCGAAGAGGAGCGCGTCGAGGGCCTGGGCGCCGACCTTGTCGAGGTTGATCCGGCTGCGGGTAACCCAGGGTCCGTCGGCCTTGGGCGGTTCCAGGACGACGGTCCCGGTGGCGACGCCGCCCGCGGGCCGGGCCGAGAGGCTGTCGAGGACGATGGAGGCGCCGTCGTTGCGCACCACGGCGTGCATCTGCGGGATGTCCGCCCGCCGGAGGAGGAAGCGCTCCGTCTCGATGTCTATGCGGCCGCGGAAGGGCGGCTTGGCGGCGTCCGCGGCGGCCGGGCGCGGCGGGGCGGCGTCGGTCGGGGTGACCAGGGCCTTTCGCAGGTCGAGGACGGCGGCGAGGTCGAGTTGTTCCGCTACCACGCGCCCTTCCCAGGTGTCGTTGGCACGGACCAGGTTCAGCACCGCCCGGGAGTTGGCGGCCGACACGGCGAGGTCGTTGAGGCTCAGGATGCCTTCGCCGTAGCCGATGCCGCCGGTGACGGACTCGACGGCGGCGCCGGAAGCGCGGGTGAAGCCGACGTCGTGCGCCACGAGGTCGGCCCGGGCGGGACCGAATCGCAGCGCGCCCGAGATGCGGCCGCGGGCGGTGTCGCCTTCGCCCAGGAGCGGAGCCAGCGCCGCCGCGTCGAGGTCGAGGGCCGGAAACACCAGGCGCCCTTCCTGCCATACGCCGCGCGCCGATTCGGAACCTACGAAGGCCTCGAGCATCCGGGCCTGCCAGGCGTCTCCGGCGGTGCCGGTCACCTCGATGCGGGCCTCGAGACCGGGCCGTTTCCGCGCATACTCCCCCACGCGCACGTCGGCCGAGGTGAGGTCGATGCGGCCGGCAAAGGCCTTCTGCCGGACGTCGCGGGCGAAGGCCAGGGCTGCCGTGCCCTCGGCGGCGACGGATTCGGGCAGGACCTCCGCCGCGCTGGCAAGGGGAAGGAGGGCCGTGGCTTCGATATCGCCGAATTCCGTTCGCTCCTTCCGACGCACGAGTTGCACGGTCCCTTCGAGGCGCGGCTCCCCTTGGCGAACCAGCCGAATGGCGCCTTGCCGGTTGTCGGCCGACGGCAGTTCTATGGCGATCTCGAACGTGGACTCGCCGTAGGCCGCGAGGAGGGGCGGAACGACTTCGCGGGCCCGCTCCTGGGACAGGTGGGGCGTCACCACGCGCGTGAGATCGGCCGCGGCCGTGCCCGTGTAGGTCCGTTCGGCGATGCGGTACACGCCCTGGGTTGTCACGGGGCCCATTTCCGATGCGGTCCCGCGGGCTTCGAACTCGACGGCGTCGCGCCCGGCGGTGAACCGGCCCGTGACGGGGGCGAAGGTGTCGGCCACCCGTTTGGTAGTGAGGGCGAGGCGACCGTCTTCGACCCGCCCCTCGACGCGGAAGTCTTCCGGAAGGCCTTCCGTGCCGGCGGCAAAGGTGGCCGTGAGGCGGTCCACGGTGACGGCGCCGTCGGCCCGGCGCAGGGCGTCCACGGGCACGAAGAGGGCGAGTCGGTCCTTGGTGAGCCGTAACGTGCCCTCGAGGTCGACTGTCGCGGCCCGGGCCTCGAAATCGGGCGTCACCGTTCCGGTCACCCGCAGGCCGTCGCCGGCGATCTCGTCGATACGGACGGCGTCGCCGGTCCAGGCCGCCGATCCGCGCAGGTCTTTCGCAACCTCGACGTCGTCGCCCCGGAAGACGCTCAGGCCGGTGAATTGAAGGGTGCCGCCCTCGACGCGGAGGGGCGCCTCCGGCGGCTTGATCGCTCGGACGTCGGCAACCTCGACGGAGGCCCCGGAAGCGGCCACGACCCGCCACTTCTTCGACGGAATTCGCGCCAGGAGCGGCGCCAGGGTGACCCGCCCCAGGAGCGCATGGGGCACGTCGGCGCGGAATCCGCCGTCCTCGGTGCGGACCAACTCGGCCTCGTCGACGCGCACGCCCGCGGCCTGCCATTCGACGTCGCGGATTCGCAGTTGATGCCCGTCCCAGAGGGCTTCGGCGCGGAAAGGTCCCTCGAGCGATTCCGCCAGGGGCCGCGCATCCGCCAGGGGCTCGACGGCGCCGTTGAGCCGGACCGCGATGTTCCGCGGGTTGTCGCCGCTGAATACGCCCTCGACTTCGAGCGTCACCCGGGGCGTCTTTTCAGAAGGCATCACCTCGGCCAGGTGCAGCCCCTCCACGTCGAAGGAGCCGCGGATGTTCTCGATGCCGCGATTGTTGGGCCCGCGCCGGAGGTGGACCGTTCCGTCGGCCTGGACTTCGTCGCCCATGGCACGGACCACGGCGGAGACCCGAGCCGAGGGCGTCGGGGACAGGGCGTCGGTGACGTCCACGTCGCCCTGAAACACGGGCGTCTGTGTGCCTTCGATGTATACGGCGGCCTCTCGGGCCTGGAGCCGGTCCACGTCGAAACGGATTCGGCCTCCTTTGCGCTCGGACATGCGGGCCACCAGGGCTTTGAAACGTTCGCGGAGCTCGGCCGGGCTCGACGGGCCCACGGCGGCCAGGTCGACAAGGTCGATGCGGGTGACCCGGATCCGGCGCTCGAGGAGCGGCTTCAACTCGGGCCAGATAATCGCCTCTTTCGCCTCGAGCCGGAAATTGCCCTCCCCGATCCGCACGTCGTGGGCACGGATCACCGGTCGCAGGCCGAAGGCCAGCTCCAGTCGGTCTACGCGCGCGGGCAGATCCGTCGCGTCTTCGATCTTGGCCTCGAGAAGGGGGCGGTAGGTCTCGATCTGCAGGTATTGGTTTAGAAAATACCAGGCCAGAGCCGCGGCGAGGACCAACAGGACGAAGACGACAAGCAGATTGCGCAACAGGCGATATCGGGGGCGCCGCCGGATCGGCGCATCGCGGATGTCGCTCATGGTTCGAGTCTACCACGCCCGCCGGGGCCCGCGCTACGTATGCTCGGGCTCGTCGCGCAGTTCGATTCCCAGCGCCCAGACGTTTTCGAGCGGGCGGCGGATGCGAACCGCGTCTTTCTCGGTCACCACCACGGGCAGGCGGGTCTCGATCGAACGGGGATTGAAGGGGGCATGGTCGGGGAAGTCGTGGCGGGCCCGTATGCGCGCGCCCAGGCTTTCGAGCATGGCGAAGAAGGATTCGGGCTCGGCGATGGCGCAGGCGGCCACGATCTCGAGGCCGCGCAGGTCGGCGAGGTCGCGGGTCTGGCCGTCGGAGACGCGCCAGAGCGCGGTGGGCGCGTGTCGGGTGATGCGCACGGGGATCGACGGCGCCAGGGTCGCGATCGTTTCGAGCAGGGAGCCGAGATCGTCGACGCGGTCGCACCGGGTGAGGTAGATGGCCGTGGCGCGGGCGAGCGATTCCGGGGGTTCCCGCAGGGTCCCCCGGGGAATCAGGTGGCCGTTTCCGAAGGGGCGGGCGGCGTCGACGAGCACGATGTCCTCGTCCCGCTCGAGCTGCACGTACTGGAACCCGTCGTCGAGGATGAGGGTGTCGCAGCCCCGCTCGAGGGCCCGGCGCGCCCCTTCGCGCCGGTCGGGGGCCTTGACGATCACCACGCCCGGCGCGCGCCGCAGGATCAGGGCGGGTTCGTCGCCGATGCGGGCGGCCCGTGCGTCGGGCGCGTCGGTCCGGTCGACCACGATGGGACCGCGGGTTCGGGTGCCGTAGCCGCGGGTCAACACCGCCACGCGCCGACCCGCCGCCAGTTCCTGCCGCGCCCGCTCGATCACCGCGGGCGTCTTGCCCGTGCCGCCGGCGGTGATGTTGCCGAAGCTGATGACGCGGGCGTCCACGCGGAACCGGGGCAGCCGCATGCGCCAGGCCATGCCCGTCCGGACCAGGGGGGTCAGCGAATTCAGGAGGGCGGCCAGGGGCGCCGGGATGGGTTCGCCGCGCCGAACCTTTTCCGCAAGACGTCGGCTGAAGTTCATCGTGGGGCGAATCGCTTGCCGCTGAACTGGCGCACCAGGCCCTTCAGCTCGAGCAGGGTCAGCGTGCTCAGGGCTTCCGACACCGAGACCCGGCAAGCCGCCGCGATCTGGTCGATGTGTGACCCTTCCGGCGACAGGGCGGCGAGGACTTTCCGTTCGGTGGGCGATGCGGCAGGCTCGGGTGCCGGCGGCGGCGGAGGCGCGGGCGTCCTTACCATCGTCTCGGACCGGGCCGTCCTCACCGGTCGGACCGGACGGGTCGCGGCAGCCGGCGCCGGGGTCGACGGGACCGAGATAGGCTCGGGCCGAGCCTCGCGCGACGAGCCCTCTACCGCCTCCTCGGGCAATTCGAGTTCGAGGAGGATGTCTTCGACCCGCTCGACCAGCCGGGCGCCCTCGCGGATCAGCGCGTGAGGACCTTCGCTGCCGCGGCTGCCCACGGGACCCGGCACGGCGAAGACTTCCCGGCCCTGTTCGGCCGCCTGCCGTGCCGTGATGAGGGCGCCGCTCCGCAACGGGGCCTCCACCACGAGCGTGCCCAGGGACAAGCCGCTGATGATGCGGTTGCGGAAGGGGAAATGGCCTTTGGACGGCTGGACGCCCATGGGGAACTGGGACAATACGCAGCCGTGGCGTATGATTTCGTCCATCAGGCCCGCGTTCTCGGAGGGGTAGACCACGTCGACGCCGTTTCCCAGCACGGCGATGGTGCGGCCGCCGGCCTCGATGGCCCCTCGGTGCGCCGCGGCGTCGATGCCGCCCGCCATGCCGCTGACCACCGTGACGCCCCGCGACGCCAGTTCCCGGCCGAATTTTTCGGCCATCCGCACGCCGTAGGGCGAGGCTTGGCGCGTGCCCACCACGGCCACCGCCGTCTCGTCCTCGTCGCGCAGCTCGCCCCGAACGAAGAGGAGCAGGGGCGGGTCGTAGATCTCGGCCAGCCGGGGCGGGTAGCCGGCGTCCTCGAGGGTCAACAGGCTCGCGCCGCAGGCCGCCATGCGCCGTTCCTGTCCCGCCACGTCGGCGGCGTCGCCGTACTCGCGGATGCGCCGGGCCAGGCTCGGTCCCACCACCTCCTCGAGCTCGCGCGGACTCGCCTTCAACACGCGCCGCGGCGTGCGAAACCGCGCCAGCAGCCGGATGAAGTAGGCCGTCCCCACCCCCGGCACCAGCGCCAGCGCCAGCCACTCCCGTTGTTCGTCGGTCAGCCCCATGGCCCTACAATAGCATTCTGTCCGCCCGGATTCCACCCGCGCCGCCCCCGTCGAACGGGCAAAAAGAAACGGCCCCGAGGACCGTTTTCGGGTCTTCGGGGCCGTGAAATCTCTGTCTTGGTGGAGGTGAGCGGGATCGAACCGCTGGCCTCGTGAATGCCATTCACGCGCTCTCCCAACTGAGCTACACCCCCACTGGGAGAGACGGCATTGTTACATGCCGCCCAGAGCAGAGGGATTATACGAGACAAAGGCGCCGGAGTCAAATCGATTGCGGCGCACAGGTTGCGCTGGGCCGGATCTCCTGGTGCTGCTACCCTTGCCGGAACTCGGTCCGGCGCTTGAGGTCATTACAATGCGAATGCGGCAGCCAGCCATCGCGCTGGAGTCGCCCCACTACAACCCCGGGGGCAACGCCAATCTCTTGCGCGAAGTCGCGGATGGCCTGCTTGGACAGACGCAACGGCCTGGGCACGTCCCGTCCACCGTGCTGCTGGATGAAAGTGCGGTACTCCTTGGGAGGAATCAAGCGATTGCGGGCGAATTCGTTCGCCTGCAATTCCTTATCCGTTTCTTCGCCACGTTCCACTTCCAGGAAAATGTCTCGCTTCCCGTGCAGGAGGATGTGACCGAGTTCATGGAAGAGCGTGAACCAGAAGTTGCCATCATCCTTCCCGCGCAGGCTCATCTGGACGACGGCCTTATCCGGAGTAACCCATCGTGTCGCGCCGTAGATCGGGGCACCGGGAATTCCCGGTTCGAAGACGAGCGCCACGCCGCAATCGGCGAGTAGCTTCACGAGATCGTGCTCGCACTCCGCAAAGTCTCGCGCAACCCACCGGCGAATCTCCGTCAGGGCAGCCTGAAACGCTTCCTTCTCAAAGGGACCGCACTGTATCTCCTGAGCTTTCAGTTCACCAAGTCGCAGCCACGCCGCCACACATCCGAACTGAACCTTTCCCGAGCCCGCCTTTCGATAGCTATAGGCCTGCTGCGTATCGCGCCAGATGGTCTCAAACTCGTCCGGGCTGGCGACGCCAAAGAAAGCCAGCACCGAACGAAGTTGCTCCTGCACATCCCGCGTGTTCGGAATCGCCCCGCGCTTGACCAGCTCGCGGAGCGGAATTCCTTCTTTCTTGATCCAGTCGCGGTGTTCTGCCAGTCGCGCCTGTTCCCGAAGCCGGGCCTTTGCCTCATCGTAGTTGTTCTGAAGGTTAATCCAGAATCGCGCGGGAACGCGAAAAACCTTCTCGAACTGTATGGCAGTATCCGGCGTGATGGGTTCGCTGCCGTTGATGATTCCGTTGATGGTCTTTCGAGCCAGGCCGCTTCGGTTTGCAAGCTCCTGCTGTGTCATTCCAGTCTTTGCCAGCGTCTCGGCAAGGGTCTCGCCTGGAATGACCGCATAGTCAGGGTTGAAAGCCGCCGTAATGCACTCAGACATGAGGGTCCTCGATTCCTATGATCTTGATCCGCTTGACCTGAGACCAATCGACGCCACCGCCCGGCAACAAGGGCTCGGGATCATGATCCGCTATGAACAGAAGGCGGTATGGGTGGTCAAGGTCTACCGAGAAGACCGCCATCTCCTGTCCCTTCTTGCGTGTGTGTTGATGTAAACGCAGCCCCTGCAGATTTCGGACATCTTCAAGGCACTCAGCTGCTTTGAGTTCGTAGAGTCGCTTCTTGATCAGATTAGCGCGAACTTGACCGTGTTTTCGGGTCAGCTTCTTCTCTATGCACAGTTCCTTGCACAGAGCTTCCGACCGAAATGCGATTTCCACTCCGCCTCCATTTAGTGTAACCCAAAAGGTTACACTTTTCAACGAGCAGTAGAATGACAGCGCCTCAATTGCGGACTAGAGCCTGTCGTGCTTCTGCATGGCCCCAATACCTCTCCTATAGGGCACTCTGTGCGACGACTTCGAACAACGCCCGACGTGTTGAGTTGAGCTCCGCTGGTTGCGGGGCATTCTCATCATAATAGCCAATCACCAATACTGTAAGGAACTAGAACTTGGCAATACAAGTTCTGGAGGGCTTGCAGAGGGCGCCGATATCGCCTACGGTGCGAAGGCTACTTTCAGGGCCTCTCCCGTCTTCAGGAGCTCTACGCCGCGGGGGTAGTCGGACAGGGGCAGGGTGTGCGTCACGAGGGGGGTGAGGTCGAGGGCGCCGGCTTCGAGGCGGGCGAGGGCGTATTCGGCGGCCGGGCGCGTGTGGGGTTGGGTGCCGGCGAGGGCGAGGCCGACCCAGTGTCGCGGCGCGAAGGTGTAGGGTTCACGTTGCACGGCGAAGAGCATCACGAGGTGGGAGGTCATGTCCATGGCGAGATGAACGGCCTCGGGCCTGCCGGCGCAGTCGAAGGCGGCGTGCAGGCAGCCGGGCGTATGGCGGCGTGGGAGTTGGGCCACCTCGGCCGCGGCAGGGTCGAAGGTACGGCGCGCGCCGAGGGATTCGGCGAGGGCGCGGCGTTTGGGGAGCGGGTCGAATCCGACGACTTCCTCCGCCCCCGCGGCGCGGAGCAGTTGCACGCAAATCAGGCCCGACGGGCCCAGGCCGAATACGCCCGCCCGTCGACCGGCCACGGCCTCGAGCTTCTCGGCGAACATCACGTGGGCGCTGACGCACATGGCCAGCTCGAGGGGCGCGCAGGCCGCGGGCGGCAGGCGGTCGGGCACGGGAATGACGTTCACGGCGTCGGCGACCACGTACTCGGCGTAACAGCCGGGCCGGTGGTGGCCCTGGTCGCGCCAGCAGGCCACGCGCTGTCCCAGGCGAAGGCCGTCCACGTCGGGCCCCAGCGCGACCACGTCGCTGCAGGCCTCGTGGCCGGGTTGCCCGGCCGTGTAGGGGTAGGCGAGGGTCTGCCCGGGGAACATGGGCTCGCCGCCGAAGATGTGCATGTCCCAGTGAGGACAGGTGGTGACGGCGAGGACGCGCACGACGACCTGGCCCGGCCCGGGCGCCGGGTCGGGCACCTCCACGACTTCCGCATGTCCGGGCTCCAGGATCTGCAACGCTTTCATCGCTTTCTCTCCTCCCCTTACTACGGCCACGTCAACAAGACGCCCAGCACCGGCTCGTCCTTGCTGAGGATGAGTCGCCACGCGTCGGCGGCCCGTTCGACGGGGAACCGGTGGGTGATGAGCGGCTCCACCCGGAGATGCCCCGCCGCGATGAGGGCCAGCGTTTCGTCCATACGCCGCGCCTGCCACCCCGACGGAGAATGGAGCGTGCATTCGCGGAACCGGAAGAGCTGGAGATCGAAGAGGCTGTCCGTGCCGTGGAACCCCGTCGAGACGATGTGGCCGTCGCGGCGCACGAGCGGCAGGAGTGTTGAAATCGTCGATACGGACCCCACGGTATCCACCACCACGTTCAGTCCCTCCGGCATGAATCGCTTCACCGCCTCCACCAGGTCGGTCGTCGTGGTGTCGATGCAGTACCTTCCGTATCCCGGAGCGAAATGGGCAAGCCGACTCGGGTGCCGGCCGGCCAGCATAACGCGCGCGCCCCGCCAGTGGAGGGTCTGGGCGGTCCAATGGCCCACGAGGCCGTCGCCGACGACCACCGCCGTGTCGCCGATGGCTACGGCAGGACGCATGGCGCTGTTGTATCCCACCTGGGTGAGGACGAGGCCGCTGAGGTCGATGGGCGACACGCCTTCGGGCACAGGCCAGACCTGGCTGCGGTCGCTCACCTTCGGCGAGATATGCCCGCCCCAGGGCTCGTACATGCCCTCCACCCGGCCCAGGGCGCTGAAGACCCATTGCCCCGGCCGGATATCCGTCACGTTTTCGCCGACGGCCCGGACGATCCCCGTGCTCTGGTATCCGGGCGCGACGGGAAAGGGCGGCGCGTCGCCGGGTCGCCACGGCGTCTCCCCGTTGACCCGCTGGCCGCGGAGGAACGAGCCTTCCGTCCCGTTGCTGATGAGCGAGTACTTCGTGTCCACCACCACATCGTTCGGCCCCGGCTCCGGCACCGTCACATCGCCGTACTCGACCTTCGACCGCTCGGAGAAGTAGACCGCCTTGGCATTCATTCCGCCGAATCTCCCTATGCGCCGCATGCGCACCGGCCAGTATATGCTTCACCGCCCACCTGCGGAAAGGTAGAGCCAATTCGAGCTCGAAGAGTGCACTGCGAGCCGGTAGGTTACGTGGCTTGGCCGTCCCGGCCAGGGAAAATACTGGATCAAGTCTGAAACAATTTGTACCAAACCTTTCGGCATACACTGTCTGTTCCATGCCTATAGCCAGCATTGCTGCAATCGCCATCGACCACGGAGGTATCCTGGTCGACCGGCGCTGG
>CAYVOE010000113.1:0-12507 GCA_964452795.1 uncultured Nitrospiraceae bacterium | reverse complement strand
CGTTCGGTCACGCTGGCCAGCATGATGTTCATGATGCCGATGCCGCCCACGAGGAGGGAAATGCCCGCGATGCTGCCGAGCACGATGCTGAAGGTGCGCTTGGTGGCCTCGGCCTGACGGAGGAGCCCCAGGGGCACGTCGAGCCGGTAGTCCAGCTTCTTGTGGAACCGTTCCATCATGGCTTCGATGGCGGCGGCCGTGGCTTCCACCTCTTCGTTGCTGCGCACCTGGACGATGAGTTGGTGCAGCTCGACCTGTTCGCGCTCCTGGGAGCCGCTTGAGCGGCGCACGGTGATGTCGCCGAAGCGTTCCCGGGCGACATTGAGGGGAATGTAGGCATCCACTTCGCGGTCGGGCATCTGAATGCCGCCGCCCTGGCCTTCCTCGCTCTTGACGATGCCCACCACTTCGAAATGGTCGCTTCCGATGCGAAGCCGCTCGCCGAGGGTGCCTTCGGTGGCGAGGAGCCGGCGCGCGCCGTACTCGGTGAGGATCACGACGCTCGCGTGCTCCTCGATGTCGCGCTTGAGCAGGCCCCGTCCGGCGACCATGGGCCGATCCACGAGGGCGAACCAGTCGGGGGTGGTGCCGACGACGCGCAGTTCGAGGCTTCGGTCGAAGAGGCGGCCCTCCTTTCGAACGACCTTGACGGGGGCGGTGCGCTCGACGGAGGGCAGGACCTCGCGGATCCGCTGCTCGTCCTCGTATTTCAGCCCGTATACGCTGAGAAAGGTACGCACGGTCGCCGCGGCCTGGTCTTCGATGGGCTTGATCGAAGTAATGATGATGTTGTTGCTGCCGAGCTTGCGGATCTGTTCGAGGGCGTCCTTGCTGGCCCCCTCTCCGATGGAGAGCATGGCGATGACGCTGGCCACGCCGAAGACGATGCCCAGCATGGTCAAAAGGGAACGCAGCTTGTGGAGCAACAGGTTCTTGATCCCGAGCTGCACGTTACGCAATACGCGCAGGCGGTCCATTAATCATCCTTCTCGATGCGGTCGACGCGACCGTCGCGCATGTGAATCCGCAGGCCGGCGTAGGAGGCGATTTCGGGCTCGTGGGTCACCATGATGATCGACTTGCCCGACCGGTTGAGCTGGGTCAGCAGTTCCATGACCTGTTCGCCGGTGGCGCTGTCGAGGTTTCCGGTGGGCTCGTCGGCCAAAATGAGCTCGGGGTCATTGGCCAGGGCCCGGGCGATGGCCACGCGCTGCTGCTGACCGCCCGACAGCTCCGACGGCCGGTGGTTGAGCCGCTTTTCGAGTCCCACCTGCTGCGCGAGCTCCACGGCCCGCTCGGCGCTGTGTTCGGCGTCCCACCCGAGGTAAAACAGGGGTAGCTCGATGTTTTCGCGCACGGTCAACTGGGGAATCAGGTTAAAGCTCTGGAATATGAAGCCCAGGTACTTGAGGCGCAGGGCGCTGAGGCTGTCGTCGTCCAGCGAGCCCACGTCCTGACCGGCCAGCGTGTACTCGCCGGAGGTAGGCTGGTCAAGGCATCCGAGCAGATTGAGCATGGTGCTCTTGCCCGATCCGCTGGGCCCCATGATGGCGCAGAACACGCCGCGCTTCAGCTCCAGAGACACGCCGGCGAGGGCGTGCACCTCCTCGCTGCCCATCTGGTAGAGCTTACGGACGTCGCGCAGCCGGACCAGGATGTCCCCGTTCGAAGATCCATTAGAACTCATTGGCCCCGCGACCCGCCCCCTCCTTCGCCGCCGCCCTGACCCGCCTGGAAACGCTGCATGCGCTCCCGCATGCGCTGCTGTTCCTCGGGGGTCATGCTCTTCATGCGCTCCTCCATCATGCGCTGCCGCTCTTCGGGAGAGGCGTTCATAAACCGTTCGCGCATTTCCGCGCTCGGTCCGCCGCCCTCGCCCCCGGGACCGCGACGTTCCTCGCCGGATGCGTCATCTTCGGCGGCGCCTCCCTCCGCGGCCGCGGCAGGAGCGGGCGCGAGCGCGCCGCCTTCCGCAGTACCGCCCGCGGCAGGGACTTCGGTCGACTCGGCTTCGGGGGCCTCTCCCCCATCCTCCGGCTCGAGACCGGCGATCTCATCGGCGCCCAGCGGCGGATTGAGGAGCACGTCTTCGCCCGGCTCGAGGCCGCTCTCGATCTTTACCATGCGGTTGTTGTCGAGGCCGATCTCCACCGCGCGCCGCTCGACTTTATTTCCTTCCACCACGTAGACCGTGGGCACGCCGGCCTCGCGCACCACGCACTGCACCGGCACGTACACGGCATCGACGAACTTCTTGACCAGGATCTCGCCGCGGCAGCTCATACCGGTCCGAAGGCCCTCGGTGTCGCCTTCGAGGATGATGTCGGTGTTGTAGACCTTGAGGTCCGGGTTCATCCAGACGCTCTGGGCGTCGGGCATGGGCGAAATAAAGGTGATCTTGCCGCTGAAACGGCGTCCGGGCAGCGCGTCCACGACCAGGGACACCGGCATTCCGGGGCCCACCTTCGACAGGCTGGACTCGTGCACCTTCACCTGGGCCTTGTAGGCGTTGGTGGTGGGAAGATAGATAAGCTCCTCGCGCTGCCGGACTTCGCGGCCTTCTTCGAGGGGCTCCTCGTTGCCGCGCCAGCCGCCGCGGCCCGTGGTGGCGTATACGACCAGCCCGGCCCGAGGGGCATAGAGCTTGGTCTTCTCGAGCTGCTCCTTGAGCTTTTCGAGCTTGGCCTGTTCGCGTTGAAATTCGAGGTCCTTGGCGATGAGATCGGCCTCCGCCTGGGCCACGTCGGCCTTGGCCTTGGCCTGGGCGCGCTCGAGGGCCATGCGGGCCTGGCTTTCGTCGCTCTCCAACTGG
Organism: uncultured Nitrospiraceae bacterium; assembly: GCA_964452795.1. Taxonomy (GTDB): domain Bacteria; phylum Hydrogenedentota; class Hydrogenedentia; order Hydrogenedentales; family SLHB01; genus CAYVOE01. The sequence goes on along the minus strand of CAYVOE010000113.1, from coordinate 9,695 downwards.
GCCAGTTGCCGCTTGTACTCGTATTCCTCGAGTAGCTTCTTCTGCTCTTCGGCCATCTGGAGGTCGAGGGAGGCCCGGATGGCGTCCTGCTCGTCGGCCTCGAGTTCCATTTGGGTGATGAAGTTGCGCTCGGCCAGTTTGCGCGACCCTTCGAGGGTCTCCTCGGCCTGTTTGAGCTGGCCCCGGGCCACGGTCACTTTGGCCTCGGCTTCTTTGATTTGAAGGGGAAAGTCGCCTTCGATGAACTTCACCCGGTCTTCCTTGGCGAAAAGGTAGTCGAGCTCGGCCTGGTCCACGTCGCTCTGGGCCTGATTCTTGACCACCAGCAGGGTCTCACGGGCGTTGATGAAGGAGGCCTGGGCGTTCTGGGTACGGATTTCCTGGTCCACCAGTTGATCGCGGAGCTCGGCGCTGTCGAGCTCGACCAGGAGCTCGCCTTCCTCTACGTGGGTGCCTTCGGGGATGATGTAGAGGATGGTGGTGCGCCCTTCGACCTCGTTGGTGATGACTTCCTGGTCAAGAGCGCTGATCGTGCCCGACACGCTCACGCTGATGGTCAGCGGTCCCCGTTGCGCGGTGAACACCGGCCGTCCGTCGACGGCGGCACTGCCCTGGGACGCGCCCAGCATGACAAATGCGCCCACCGACACGGCCAACACCACGAGCAGGGCGGCCGCCCATTTCCATCGCTTGTGCATTATTCCTGTCAGGTTCATGAAAACCCTTTCGCCGCCGCACCCGCTCCGGCATGCACCCCGTGCGGCCCAACCGCGTAACCATGTATTCCACGCCACCGGGCACGGACTTCGGATCTAACGTAACACGCAACAGGCCTCCGAATAGTCCGAACCTTACCCGTCTTTGGACCGGCGAGGAGCGGTACAGGATTCGGGGATTGGTCGCGTTTGACACATCCGTCCCAAGGGGATTAGAATACGGGGATTCAGCATATGAATACAAATTCACACGATACCGGTCCCCCCGCCCCGGACGTTTCGAAGCTCCCACGGAAAGAGCGCGAATCGGCGCGTCATCGGGCGGAGATCCTGGATGCGGCGGAGCAGGTTTTCTCGGAGAGCGGCTTCGTGTCGGCTCGGATGGAAGACATTGCCCGACGCGCGGAATTTGCGGTGGGAACGCTGTACCGGTTTTTCGACAGCAAGGAGGAGCTGTACGCGGCCTTGTTGCGGGAGAAATCGGAGCTGCTTCGGCGCCGCGCCTCGGCCGAGCTTGAAGGCCCGGCCGACCCCGTTGAAAAGCTTAAGAACGTGTTTCACGTCCGCATGGACATGTACTGGGAGCACCGGCGCTTCTTCCATATTTTCTTTCACGAGACGGCCGGGACCCTGTGCGACCCGCGGGCGGGCTTCACGCCTGAAATTCGGGAGCGATACCAGGCGTTTGTGAAAGCATTGGAAGGGCTCTTTGAACAAGGCATCGCCGAGGGTCGGTTTCGGGGTGGCGACGCGGCCGCGCTGACGCTGGCCTTCGAGGGCATGATCCGCGCTTACGCCATCGCCGCCAGCCGGGAAGACCCGCCGCAGCGCAACCGTCGCCGGGAAGAGGCTCTGCTGGATATTTTCCTGCGAGGCGCGCTGGAACGGTAACACGGAATCGTACGACGGAGGCGGGCCGATCCCGCTTCGTTTTCCCTCGACAGCACACGGTCACAATCAGGGTACTACAGCATGGTTATCTCCGACACCGCCATACGACGTCCCGTCACGGTCGTTCTCTTCACCTTGGGCATACTGGGCTTTGGCACGGTGGCCCTGCGGGGCATGGGCGTCGACCTCTTCCCGGAGGTTGAATTTCCGGTAGTGACGGTCACGGCCGACCTGGTCGGCGCCGATCCCGAGATTATGGACTCGGACGTGGCGGACATCCTCGAGGAGCAGATCAACACCATTGCGGGTGTGAAGACGCTCCGGACGACGTCGCGCGACGGGCGGACCCAGATCGCGGTGGAGTTCGTGCTGTCCAAGGACGTGGACGTGGCCGCCCAGGAGGTGCGCGACAAGATTAACCTGGCCCAGCGCCGCCTTCCGGAAGAGATGGAGCCCCCCATCGTCGACAAGCAGGACCTCGCGTCGTCGCCCATCATGTGGGTTTCGGTAACGACGGCCGGCGATTACCGCCGCATCGCGCGCTACGCCGACGAGGTCATCAAGGAGCGGCTCCAGACCATTCCGGGGGTGGGCTCGGTGCAGCTCGGCGGCTTCCGGGACCGTGAGATCCGGGTGTGGCTGGACCCGGCCGCCCTCGAGGGCTACCAGTTGACGCCGGCCGATGTGGCGCAGTCGATCCGGTCGAAGCATATCGAGCTGCCGGGGGGCCGGATCGAACAGCCCGACATGGAGTACGTGGTCAAGGTCGAGGGCGAGTACGAGTCCGCCGAGGAACTCGAAAACCTGGTGATCTACGAGCAGGGCGGCACCATCGTGCGCCTTCGCGAGGTCGCCACCGTCACCGACGGTTCCGAAGACTTCCGGTCGGTGGCGCGGTTCAACGGCCTGCCCACGGTGGGGCTGGGCGTCCGGAAGCAGTCGGGCACGAACACGGTGGCCGTGGCCCGGGCGGTGAAGGAGGAGGTGGCTCGGCTGGCCCAGGAGGCCCCCGAGGGGATCAACATCCAGATCGCCTCCGACAACTCGCGCTTCATCGAGAGCTCGATGCACGACGTCCTGATCGACCTTTTCATGGGCGCCCTGCTCACGTCGGTGGTGATGCTGTTGTTCCTGCGGAACGTCCGCATGACCTTCATCAGCGTCACGGCCATTCCGGTGTCGATCGTGGGCTGCTTCGTGGCCATGTACTTCCTTGGGTTCACGGTGAACAACATGACGATGCTGGCCATGTCGCTGGCCATCGGCATCGTGATCGACGACGCCATCGTGGTGTTGGAGAACATTTTCCGTCACGTGGAGGATTTGGGCGAAAACGCGATGGAGGCCTCGCAACGCGGGACGAGCGAGGTGGGGCTGGCCGTTATCGCCGCGTCGTCGGCGATCATCGCCGTGTTCCTGCCCGTGGCCTTCATGCAGGGCATCATCGGCCGGTTTTTCTTCCAGTTCGGCCTGTCGGTGGCCATGGCGGTGTTCATCTCGGTCTTTGTGTCCTTCACCCTGACGCCGATGCTCTGTTCGCGCCTGCTCCGGCACAATCCGAATCCCGGTCCGGTGTTCCGGGCTTTTGAACGGGCCTTTGACGCGCTGGAACGGTTTTACGGGTGGGCGCTCGACGTGGCCCTTCGCCATCGCTGGGCGACGCTGGCGACGGGAATCGCCTTCTTCGCGGCGGGGCTGGCCATCGTGCCCTTCGTGGAAAAGCAGTTTGTCACACAGCCGGACGAAAGCCGCTTTGTCATCCGGTTCGAGTTCCCGACGGGCACCTCCATCGACCGGACCGAGCAGGGGATGCGACGGCTGGAACGCGTGTTGTTTGAGCAGGAGGAAGTCTGGACCGTTTTCGCGGCCACGGGCTTCGGCGGCGGCGTCAACCAAGGCATGATGTTCGTCAACCTGAAGCGGCCCCACGCTCGGGAGCTGTCGCAGACGGAAGTGATGAGCGTGCTGCGGGAAAAGTTCCGGAAGACGGTTCCGGAGGCCCGCGTGTCCATTGAAGCCGTATCGCCGGTGGGCGGCGGCCAGCGCAACGCCGAGATCCAGTACATCGTTCAGGGGCCGAGCGTCGACGAGCTGCAACCGGTAACGGAGGCCATGCTGGCGGATATGCGCCAGGTACCCGGCCTGGTGGACGTGGACAGCGACCTGCGCCTCAACAAGCCCGAAATCAAGGTCAACATCAACCGCGATGTGGCCGACAGCCTCGGCGTGGACGTGGCGACCATCGCGGAGAACCTGAACATCCTCTTCGGCGGCCTCGACGTGGCCAAGTTCAAGGAAGGCGGCAATCAGTACGACATCCGGCTGCGGGCCCTTCCGCAGAACCGGATCGAGCTGCAGGACCTGTACAACATCGCCTTCCGTTCGCGGACCGGGGAACTGGTCCGCAGCCCCAACCTGATTGAGGTGAAGGAAGGGGAAGGCCCCAACTCGATCAACCGGTTCAACCGTCGCCGCGCCGTCACGCTCTTTGCCAATCTCGAGGGCATCGTTCTGGCCGACGCGCTGGCCATCATGGACGAGATCGCCGACAAGCATGTGCCAAAGGAGCCGGGCTGGTCGACGGCGTTGACGGGCGGCTCCGAGACCTTCCAGGAGTCGTTCCAGTATCTGCTGATCGCCCTGGGGGTGTCGATCGCGCTGATCTACATCATCCTGGGCTCGCAGTTCGAGTCCTTCATCCACCCCTTCACGATCCTGTTGTCGGTGCCGATGGCTATCGCAGGGGGCCTGGCGTTTCTGTGGCTGACGGGGAAGTCTCTGGACATCTTCTCGTTTATCGGCTTCGTGATGCTGGTGGGTATCGTGACCAAGAACGCCATCCTGCTGGTGGACTTTACGAACCAGATCCGCAGCGAAGGCGTCGATCGGGAGGAGGCGCTGCGCCGAGCGGGACCGCTGCGGCTGCGTCCCATCCTGATGACGGCCCTGACGACCATGTCCGCAGTGGTCCCCGTGATGCTGGCCTTCAGCGAGGGCGGCGAGCAGCGCGCCCCCATGGGAACGGCGGTTTTCGGCGGCATGCTGACGTCGACGCTGCTGACGCTGCTGGTAATCCCCTGCGCGTATTCCGTGATGGACGATCTCGGCATGCTTGTGAAGCGCGTGTTGCGGCGGTTCGCGGGGCAGGAGCCCTCGACCGCGCACAAGCCGGAGCCGGAAGCCGAAGTCGAACCCGAGACCGTGGCGGCGCGCGAGCGGCAGCCGGTCGAAGCCGAGTCTTAGCCAGCCTTCTGAGCGGGAGTTGAATCGATCATGAGGAACCCCTTACGCCTGCCCGGCCGGCCGGGTCTTGCCGGTTCGGCGCTGGTCGTCCTGACCACCCTGTCGTGCGCCACGACCGAGCCCAGTTGGACTCCCGAGAGCGTGGCCCCTCCTCCACTGGCGGAAGCTTTGGAAATGGCAGGCGCGGGTGAATCCCCGCCGCGGGAAGTGAGGCTCCCGCTGCCGCCGGAGGAGGCGGAGTCGATCCAGCTTACCCGGGACGGCGCCATCCTCACGGCGTTGACGAACAACCGGGGACTGGAAGTGGCGGAGTTCGGTCCCGCCATTTCCGAGACCTTGGTGCCGGAAGCGCGGGCCCAGTTCGACCCGTTCCTTACGGGCACGGTCTCGGTGGGCCGCAACACCCAGCAACTGGGCGGCGTGTCCAGCTTCACGTTTCGGCGGGGGAGCGGATCGAGCAGTACGCCGTCGCTGGGGAACCTCATCGGCGCGACGCCGGAAGCCACGGCGGTGAACATCCTCGGCGCCCTGGCCGACGCCGCCGCCACCCGGCAGCCCGACCCTTTCCTTGAGACCCGGACGGGACTGGCCGACGCCCGCGCCGGCATTTATCTGCCCACGGGCACGCAGGTATTCCTGTCGGGCGGCGTGGCGTACAACGACACCAACTTCACCCGTGAAGAGTACGAGGGGAACTGGGCCGTGGGCGTCAACCAGGCCTTGCTCGAGGGGTTCGGCCTGCAGGTGAACCTCGTGGCTCTTCGCCAGGCGCGCAACGCCGCCGCCCAAAGCGTACATGCCTTTCGCGACGACGTCATCCGGACGGTCCGGGACGTGGAACGGGCTTATTGGGGACTGGTTCAGGCTAAGGAAGTCATTCGCATCCGGGAGTTCGGCATCGAGCTGGCCGAGGAGCAGCTTCGGCTCAACGAAAACCTTGTCGAGGTAGGCCGGGCCGTGGAAGGAGCCGTGATGTCGGCTCGGGCGGAACTGGCCACGCGGCGCGCCGACCTGGTCGACGCCGAGGCCGCCTTCCGCAGCCAGACGCTCGAGCTGGTCCGCCTGCTCAACCCGCAGGTCGACGATCCGGACGCGGTACACTTCGAGCCGGTCGATCCGCCCGAGATCGAGCGGGTGAGCGTGTCGCCCGACGTCAGCCGGGAGCTGGCGCTGCTCTACCGCCCCGAGGTGGCCCAGGCCCGGCTCGAGCTCGCCAACCGGGAACTCGAGGTTGTCCGGACGCGAAACGGGCTTCTCCCCCGCCTCGACGCCTTTGCGACCTACGGGCGCTCGAGCCTGGGCGAGGACTGGGACGGGGCGCGGGAGTTCCTGGACCGGTCGGATTTTGACAACTACCAATACGGTTTGGAATTCGAGGTGCCCATCCTGAATCGGGCGGAACGGGCACGCCACCGTCGCGCGCGGCTCAGCCAGGACCAGGCGGAGGCGTCGATCCGGAATCTGGAGCAGTTCGTCGGCACGGAAGTGGCGCAGGCGGCGGTCGAGGTGGAGCGCCAGTGGCAGCGGCTGGGGGCCACGCAAGAGGCCGTCGAGAGCCGGGTCGAGGAATTGCGGGTCCAGCAGGACCGGTACTCGGTGGGCCTTTCCACGAACCTCGACGTGCTGCAGGTCCAGCGCGACCTCATCGAGGCGCAGGTGAACGAAGTGAATGCCCGGGTGGGATATATCGAGGCCCTGGTGGCCCTCTACGCGGCGGAAGGGACGTTGCTGGAGCGGCGGGGAGTCACGTTGGACATCGAAGGGGAGCGGCCCGAAGTGGCGCTCGATGCCATAAAGGTTAATGGCGCCGTAACGGCGAGCGAGGATACCGATGATTAGGATGCGACATACGGCGGCGGCTCTGGGTCTACTGGTGGGGGCCCTGGCTTGTATCGAAAAGGGAACGGATCCCGCCACCCTGCTGGCCACCACCACGGCGTCGGCCCTGGAGCCGCGTCCGGTGACGGTCGAAAAGGTCGCCAAGCGGGACTTCACGCGAACCTTCCGCGCCACCGGGTCCCTCATGCCCCCGAATCAGGCCCGGCTGCGGGCGCTTGCTGAAGGGCCTATCGAGGAAATCTTCGTGGACATTGGCACGCAGGTGCAGAAGGGGCAGGAGCTCTTCCGCACGCGCACCATCGACGCCGAGCTGGGAGTCAAGCAGGCCCAGGCCGCCAAGGCCATGGCCGAGGCGCGGCTGGCGGATCTTCGTGCGTGGCGCCGGCCCGAGGAAGTGAAGACCACGGAGGCCCAGCTTGCCCGGGCCCGGGCCGAGTACGAGCGCCTCAACGCGGAACGCGAGCGGGCCCAGACCCTCTTCGAGCGCAAGAGCATTTCGCCGTCGGAATGGGACGCGGCCCGCACGGCCGCCGAGGCGGCGGAAGAGCAGGTGCGCGCCGCGGAGGCGCAACTCCAGATGGCCGTCACGGGCCCCACGCGCGAGCAGATCGAGCTGGCGGAGGCGGAAGTGGCCGCGGCGGAAGTCCAGCTTGAGCAAGCCCGGCAGGGCTTGTCCGACACCACGGTTGTGGCTCCCTACGACGGCGTCATCACGGCGAAACTCCACAACCCGGGCGATTTCGTGCGTCGGGGCGACGAGGTGGTGGAGATCACCGCCCTCTCGGTTCTCGAGGCCGAGATGCACGTCCCGGAGCGGTTCTCGGGAGGCATCGACCTGGGGCTGCCGGTGCAGATCACCGTCGAGAGCACCGGCCTGACCCGCTCGGGCGTGGTCACCGCCGTCAACCAGTCCATCGATCTCGGCACCCGAACCTTCCTGGTCAAGGTCGAGGTCGACAACTCCGACTTCCAGATCAAGGCGGGTTCGTTCGCCATCGGCATGTTCACCCTGCCCACCATCGAGGACGCGGTGGCCGTGCCCACCGAGTCCATTACGGAACTGGAGGGGCGCTTCTACGTGTGGCTCGCCGACAACGGCCGGGCCCGCCGCGTCGAGGTCCTCCCCGGTCAGGCCGGCGAGGGGTACACCCAGATCCATCAGGGAATTGAAGTAGGCGATCTCGTGGTGGTGCAGGGCGCCGGCGCCCTCGCCGAGGACGACCCGCTCGAAATCACCGAGCAATCCGCCTGACGGAAAACGGCTTGCCGGGCTCCGGGCCCGGGGACGCTTACTCGGCGGCTTCGATGCTTCCCACGTGGATCTCGAGCTCTTCCCGGCGCTGGATGCGCGAGATCTGGCCGTCGGTGACCCAGATGACGCGGTCGCTGGCGGCGAGCATCTTGTGGTCGTGGGTGGCGGTGATGATGGTCACCCCCCGCTCTTCCTTGAGGCCCTGGAGAAGCTCGATAATCTCCTGGCCGGTCTTGAGATCGAGGTTGCCCGTGGGCTCGTCGGCGAGGATGATGGCGGGGTCGTTGGCGAGGGCCCGGGCGATGGCGATGCGCTGCTGCTGACCGCCGGACAGCTCGGTGGGTCGGTGCGTGAGGCGTTCCCCCAGCCCTACCTTCCGCAACAGGCCCGCGGCCTTGTCTCGCGCTTCGTCGCTGTCGAGTCCCGCGAAGATCATGGGCAGCGACACGTTCTCGAGGGCGTTCATGACTGGGATGAGGTTGAAGGTCTGGAAGATGTAGCCGATCTTGCGGCAACGCAGCCAGGCGAGCTCGTAGGTGCCCAGTTGGGAAATGTCGACCTCATCGATGTAGACCTCGCCGGAGGTGGGCTTGTCGAGTCCACCGATCATGTTGAAGAAGGTGCTCTTGCCCGACCCGGACGGCCCCATGATGCTGACGTATTCGCCCGCCTCGATGGTGACGGAGATGCCCTTGAGGGCATGGACCTCTTCGCGGCCCATGTAGTAGACCTTGCGCACGTCCTGGGTGTGGACGATGGCTCGCTTCGACATGGCTAAACCTCCACGCGCATGGCTTCAACGGGCTTCATGCGCGCCGCAATCCAGGTGGGATACACCGCCGCCAGGAGGGTGAGCAGGGTCCCCCCCACGACCGCCAGCGGGCCCGCCACGGCCAGGGCCTCGAAGAGGAGGCCCGCCGGAAGGCGCCGGAAACCGATGGACATCCCCAACTGCATCCACGTCAGGAGCGATCCCACCAATGCGCCCAGGGCGCTTCCGACGATGCCGATGAAGGCGCTCTCGATGAGGAACAGGCGGACCACGAAACTGTCGAGGGCGCCCAGGCACTTGAGCGTGCCGATCTCGCGGAAGCGCTCCGTGACGCTCATGAAGATGGTGTTGGTGACGCCGACAAAACACAGCATCCCGGACAGGACCAGCAGGAGCGTCATCCGTTCGCGCTGCCGGGCGTCGGCATCGGGATCGTTGGAGAGCAGACCGGCCCGCTCGAGGGCGGCCTTGGTCTTCACGTCGGGATCGGCTCGGAGGCTCCCCAGGATGTCGTGGTAGACCAGGGTGGAAACGAAGAAGGCCACGACCACGCCGATACTGACGAACACCAGCAGGAATCGCCCGCGGCGGTTCTTGATGCTCTGAGCGCACATCTCGAAGGTGCGCCGCCAGGGCAGCACGAGCTTCCGGGCCGACGGATCATCGGCGAACAGGGTCCTCGGCTCCGCGACCGGCAACTCGTTCATTTCAGCGCTCCCTTCCGGTTCGGCGATTTGGGCCTGCCTTCGGGTCGCCCGCCTTCCCCGAACGAGGCGGGCCATCAACTCTATTGAAACCTCGGTATCTATTTTCCATATATGTAAATATCAGACACCGGCCTTCGCTGTCGAGGGCCTTAGAAGGGCAGCGTCTGGGTGCATTGCGCAATAAGCGCCAGGGCCACGGCGGTCATGCCGGCGAGGCCCATGCCGCAGGCGAACCCGGCCACCACGACGGGGACATAGAGGTTCCAGCGGTCGGT
>CAYVOE010000112.1:2724-12658 GCA_964452795.1 uncultured Nitrospiraceae bacterium | reverse complement strand
GTGTATTTGCCGTATTTGCGCAGGAACGGCGCGAGCAGCAGCGCCAGCAGCACGTAGCCGCCCGTCCAGCCCATCAGGTAGATCGAGCCGTCGTAGCCCATGAACGAGATCAGCCCCGCCATCGAGATGAACGACGCCGCGCTCATCCAGTCGGCGGCGGTGGCGGCCCCGTTGGCGATGGCGGGCACGCCCTGCCCGGCTACATAGAAGCCGCGCGTGGAGCGCACGCGGCTGCGGTAGCCGATGTAGAGATACGCGGCGAAGGTGACGCCCACCGTCAGCGCCACGGACCTGGCGTCCTCGGCGACGTTGTCGACGTTGCCGGACCGGGTCGCCACCTCCCACCCGCATCGCACCGCTTCCCAGTGTACCACCGCCGCCCCCCGAGACACACCGTCGAGTCATTTGACATTGCCCTCGTCGCATGGTATATTTCCCACGCTCTACGCAACCCCTGTCCCCGACAGGGAATTGCGATGCGGGGGCGTAGTTCAGTTGGTTAGAACGCTGCCCTGTCACGGCAGAGGTCGCGAGTTCGAGTCTCGTCGCTCCCGCCATTCAAGACACTGAAAGCCCAAGGACTTACGGAAACGGGTCCTTGGGCTTTTTTATTTTTTCCCTGCCGTTTGTAGTGCTATTGCGCCTGCGCACGCCGAGTTCCAACGGGGAACGGGCTGTCCGCACGAAACCCGTGGCCGTGCAGGAGGTGTGGGTTCCCTCCTGCACGGCGGGTTCAGGTGATCTTACCGGGTGAGGATCATGATGGATGCCTCGGCTTGGACGCCGGTGGAGTAGTTGCCGGCGGTGTCGTAGGCGAAGATGGTGTAGTAGTAGGTCGAGTTGTTCGAGACCGTGTCGTCGTTGAAGGTTCTCCCGTCGCCTTGGTAGACGGTGGTTCCGTCGGTGGGGGACGTGGGCCAGGTTCCGGGGAACTGGTTGCGTTGAATGCGGACGCCGGCGAAGTCGGCATCGGTCGGGGGGATCCACGACAGTACGACGCGAATCAGGCTGCCGACGTCTGCCAGGAATTGGGATGGAGGGCTCGGCGGCGTGACATCGGGGACGGTGGTCTCGATGGCGGTGGAGACGAAGTCGGCCAGGCTGGCGGTGATCAGGACGGGTTCGCCGGATCGGAGGTCGCCGACGAGTTCGAGGTCGGCCACGCCGTTTTCCACGATGCCCCGTCCCACAGGGACGAGTTCGCCCGAAGCGGCGTCTTCATGGAAGACGGTGAGGGTGGCTCCTTCGGTCTCGTACTGAACCTGCCACGCGCTCGGGCCGAGGGCCCGCAGGTCGGCGAGCGACACGAGGAAGCCGGAATTGGGGTTCCGGGTCCACATTTCGAGGGTGGGGTCGCCGATGCAGTGCCACATCTTGAATTCGTCGCCCACGTCGCTCCAGGTGATGTCGCTGTCGGACACACCGGCCTGACCGAGCAGGTAGATCTTGCCGTGGTTGAGGATGTCGCCGAGACGCCGGCTGGGGACGGTGGACCCGAAGTCGCCGATGGCATTGGGCCAGACGGAGTCGATGAAACCCCGGAGGAGGGCGGAGTTGGCCCAGGTGGGGCTGTTGCGCGTGTCGCCGAGCAGGCCGATGGCGCCGCCGTTGGGGCTCAGCAGGATGCGCTCGGCAAAGTAGGCGGCGCCGGCCATGGTGCCGAGGGCGCCGCCGCCGGTTTCCTGGTCGAAGAGGCCGCTGGCGCAGTTCACGCTGAACACGACGGCGCGTTGCTCTCCGTTGGTCAGGCCGCTGGCGTCGGCCCAGTCGAAACCGGGATTGGCCCAGCCGCCGGGCCACCCGTGGTCGCGATGGATGAACAGGAAGCGACCGTCGTTGAAGGCGTTGATGATGTCGGCGTCGCTGCCGTTCCAGGCAAATCCGCTGCCGGCGCCGAGGTCGCCCGGCAGGAGCGAACCGTCCCGGTAGCGGCGAGGAGTCGTGCTGAACGTGTACGCGGCATCGGTGGTCTCGACGTAGATCCGGTCGACCGTCTTGCCGACGCCGCGCATGACGTTTCGCGCAAACTCGGAGCTCTGGATGAAGGTGCGCTGGTCCGTGCCCTGGCTGGCCATCGGGAGGCCGAGTTCGCAGCATTGGAACTGGGACGCGACGGTCGCGTGGTCGTAGAAGTCCTGTTCAAAAGGAGGAGAGCCTTCGTAATCGATGATGCGGTCCACGACGGTGTTCGCGTCGGTGAGGTTCCGCACGGGAATGCGGCCCACGGCCACCCGCGGCAAAATGGGCAGAATCCCGAAGGCGGCGTAGGGAAAGTCGGTTGCGATGGTCGGGGCGCCCACGTCGCCGTTGGGGGTGACGTAGTGGGTGGGGATCAACGCGGAGTTGCCGAGGAGCAACACGTAGGCCGGCCGGATCCTGTCGTTGTCGTAGTGATCCTTGATGAGGTCCACGATCTCGTCCGTCGTGTCGATTGTGGTGCCGGACCCCACTTCGAAGACGTTGGTCACGATACCCTTGCTGTCCTTCCAGGCTTCCAGGGCATCCGCGGCCGGCCGCAAAGCCGGAGGCGTGAGGATCATAAGCTCCTGGCCGAGGATGGCGCGGAACGAGATGTCGCCCAGGTATTCGGCGACGATGGCGCCGTTCGAAAAGACCGACGAGTACATGTGGCTGCTGCTTTCGAAGGAGCTGACGATGATCTCGGAGGCGAAGTTGCCGCTGCCGCCCTCGAAGGTCGTCATGATGCTGACGCTCTTGTAGAGGGTGAGGGAATCGCTCTGGGGGTTGTACCGTCCCGCCGGCACCTCCACGAGAAAGGTCCGGAGATCGCGCAGCAGGCCGAGGTCGGTGACGCGGCACTCCTCGGCCGGATAGGGCTCGTCGGACGCATAGGCCTCCTCGTTGAGGGTGAAGGGCTTGTCGGCGAAAACCGAAGGATCCGGCGCGGGACCCGGTACGGGCGCCGTACCGTCCACGGGCGGGGGCTGGACGGGCAGCAGGTTGACGAAGATGGTCTCGGCTTCGTCGGTTTCGCAGGCGGCCTGAACCTGGGCGCCTTCCGGCACGGCGATGAGGCGGCGGAAGATGGGAACGGCCGGCAGGCCCGGTTCGCCGGTCGTGCTGTCGCACCCGGGAATGCTGACGCGGGTGTAGATGACTCCGTTTTTCTCTACGGGAACGAGGCGCGGTTCGCCGAAGTCGATCACGGCCCGGAACTCGAGATTGCTGTTGTGGGCCTCGTCAACGGTCTCACCCGCTTCCCGGTTGACTCGTTCCTCGCCGGCGCAGGGGGCGCTGCCTCCGGGCAGGCCCGCGATCAGGTCGTAGCGCAGGAGTCGCCCCAGGGCATACAAAGTTTCGAAGCCCTGTAGGTGCTCCGGGTTGCCGGCCGCCTGCCGATAGTCCTGCGCCGCATCTTCGTACTCCCGCAGGCTCTCTGCCGCCCCGCAGGGATCGCCGCCGCGGTAGCCGGCCTCCGCCTGGGTCAGGGCGTCCTCGAGGGCCTGGCGCTCCGTCTCGGGCACATCGGCCGTGGACAACAAGTCGCGAAGCACGGCGAAGCTTTCGACGACCTCCAACTGAGCCGTGTCCACCGTGGGAATGGCATCGACCTGCACCCCGGACGCGTAGTTGGGCACGGCATCGAAGGCAAATGCCTTGTAGTAGTAGTGGACGCCGTTCGTCACGGCGCTGTCGACGGTTTCCGTCCCCGTGCCCTCATACACGACCGTGCCGTCCTGGGGTCCGTTCGGATAACCGCCGATCTTGCGCAGGATCTTCACACCGGCGAAATCCTCGTCGGATGGATTCTCCCAGCTCAACCCGATTTCGCCGTCTCCTTCAGACGCCGTGAATTGAGTTACGTTGCTCGGCGGCTTCCGGTCGGGCCGGGGACAACCCGCATTGATGGCCAGCAACGCCATTGCGCAACACAAGGGGACCGCGCCGCGAAGGAAAGATTTTGCTCGCTCAGTCGACATCGGTCGTATCCTTTCATGTATTGGTCCGAAGACGGGAGCGCAAATCCGCGGATTCGTTCCTGCGCCTCGGAAAGCGTGAAGCGGTACCTGCACGTTCGATGAAAATGTTCATCGGGACGGCGGGGCGTCAGCCATCCGAAAACGCGGCGCGAAAGCGCGAACGTTCGATTCGGAGCTGCCACGGCCCCTGAGTCAAGAGGCGCTAGGTTTGCGTGCGGGAAAAGGGGAGGAAGAAGCGTCGGTGCGGTAGGGCAGAGGTTCGGCAAGAGGAACAGGAAACACGTGAGGGGAAGGAAGTGGAGCGCGGTTCCTTCGCCATGCCACATCTCCTTGACGCCGCCGATGGGGCGCCGATGGGACACGATCCCGCGGCGGATTCACCGCGGACGAGGATGGAGCTTTTCGGGAACGAACATCGGAGCGAAGAGGATTGGGACGAGCCTCCCGGCTCGCACAACCCTGAAACAGGACAACAGGAAAAATAACAGAACCGGAACCGAACGGCGCATTCTAACAGGGGATCCCGGAATTTACAACGGTTTTCTTGAATGAGAGGGGATTAGAGCCGCACAACTCGCATGCAGCCCATCGAGGGGGAGGTGCGCGCATTCATCGCGCACCGCCCCGCCGGGTTCGCTTGCGATCGCTCCGAGTCTTGTCGGCGTTCAGACGGATCGCCCTCACGTCGGCGTGAGCTTCTCCAGGTATCGGGCGTGGCGGGCGCGGAGGGATTCCAGGACCTCGGGGTGTTCTTCCGCCACGTTGTGGAGTTCAAGAGGGTCCTGCTCGAGGTCGTAGAGCTCTTCCTGCACGGGGGAGGTGTCGATCCAGCGGATGTATTTCCACCGGGCGGTGCGGATGCCTTCGCTTTTGGGGATCCGCGGGTGGGGGAGGAGGTGCTCGTAGAACCAGTCCTCGCGCGGGGTGACGGACTCGCCGCGGAGGTAGGGCGCCAGACTGGTCCCGTTCATGGCCTCGGGCACGGGCAGGCCGGCGAGGTCGAGGATGGTCGGGGCGAGGTCGATGTTGAGCGCCATGGCGTCGACGCGGCCCGGCCGTCCCGCCCGCGGATCGAAAATGATGAGGGGCGTGCGGATGGACGGCTCGTAGGCGAACCACTTCCCTTCCAGACCGAAGTCGCCGATGCAGTATCCGTTGTCGCCGGTGTAGATGATGACCGTGTTCTCGGCCCAGCCTTTGTCGGCCAGCGCCTGGCGGATCCGCCCGATGACTTCGTCCATGTGGGTGATCAGGCGGTAGTAGTCCCGCATGTTTCGCTGGAACAACTCGGGCGTGCCGAAGTTGTGCTCCCACCGGCGCCGGCCCTCGCTGGTCTGGAGGAACTCGGGCAGGGTGTCGTAGCGATTGCGGCTTTCCGGCGGCGGCTGGGGGATCTCGACGTCGGCGTAGAGCTCTTCGTAACGCGGCGCCGGCTGGAAGGGGCGCGGGTCGAAATCCATGGCGTGGGGCGTCTTGAAACATACGGTCAGGCAGAAGGGCCGTCCTGCCTCGCAGTCGTCGATGAACTGGAGGGCCTGCCCGCCCATGAGATCGTTCGAGTGGACCGGGCCGTCGCTCTTATCGTAGAAGTACGTTCCCTGCCCGGGGATCCCCTGCCAGAGGTCGAAGGCCTCGCCGTGCTTGTCGGCCCCGACGCCGAACTTTCCGATGAGTCCCGTCCGATATCCCGCTTCGCGCAGTTGTGCGGCATAGGTCAGCGCGAGCATCTCCGGGGAAAGGTCGGTCTGGAAATCGTGCACGCCGTTGACGCGGTTGTAGGTGCCCGTGAGGATGCTGGCTCGGCTGCTGCAGCACACGGCGGAGGTGCAGAAGTTGTTGGTGAAGAGCGTCCCCTCCTGCGCCAGGGCGTCCAGGTGGGGCGTGCGGACCACGGGATTGCCCATGCAACCCAACACGTCGGCCCGGTGATCGTCCGACACGAGGAAGATGAAGTTTGGCCGCTCGCTATTCTCGGGCGAGGCGGTTTGCGCCGCGGCGCCGGTCCGGGTGCCTCCGTACGCGCCGGCGCCCGCGGCAAGGGCCGCGGCCAGTTGACGGTTGAAATCGCGTCTCGTAATCGAATGCATGTCGTCCATGCCCTCCTCTTTCCTTAGTCAATTGAGCTATCGCGGCGCTCCGGATTCGCCCTTGAGGTGGCGGGCGAAGAACTCCCGCAAATGTTGCGGCACATCCTCTTCATAGGGAAGAGACCAGCCGTGGGCCGTTCCCTTCACCAGGTGTAACTCGCAGGGCACGCCCGCTCTGTCGAGGGCGTCCGCGAGGTCCTGGGCAAAGTATACCGGCGCGGCGATGTCGTCCCGGGCGTGCACCAGCAGGATCGGCGGCGCCTCCTTCGAGACATGTGCAATGGGCGACGCCCGGGCCGCCAGCTCCGGGTCGTCGGACGGGGCCGTGCCGAGAAAGACCTTCCAACCGGATTCGTCCGGGCTTGCCCGGTGCAGGGCGGCGGGCCGCAGGTCGTAGATGGCGCAGAGGGGAGCGGCGGCCTGTACGCGGCTGGATTGATCTCGGTAAGGACCGTCGCCTTCCATGCCGTCGGCCTCGACGGTGAAAGCCAGCATGGCCGCCAGGTAGCCGCCGGCCGAGGCGCCCATGGCGCCGATGCGGTCGGGGTCGACGCCGTACTTCTCCGCGTGGGCCCGGAGCCAGCGAACGGCCAGCTTGCAGTCCTCCACCTGTGCGGGGAAAGGAGCCACCTGGGTGAACCGGTAGGCGACGGACAGGGTGACGTACCCCTCGAGGGCGTAGTCGCGCATCAACGTGTGAAACGCCGCCTTGTTCCCCTGACGGAAGCCGCCCCCGTGAAGCATGACGATGGCGGGGCGCCGCTGCGACGTGTCTCGGTGATAGACGATGTCCAGCTTCTGGTACCGGGCGTTGTCGCCTTCGCCGTAGACCACGTCGCGCTCGACCGCGTAATCGTCCGGCAGGTCCTCGAGGGCCGTGGCGGCTCCGATCCGTTGGCGCAGCTCCTGGTCCCGCTTCCGATAAAAGGCCGTCAGTTCCTCCATCGACAGCTCGCCGTTCTCGTCCGCGTCGGCCTCGGGAAAGTCCTTCCGGATCGATTCGAGGCGGTCCTTCAGCCACCGCTCGGGGGAGGGCGCCTCCTCCGGAGCCGCGTCGGCACGGACGGCGGACGCGCAGAACATCAGCGCCGCGACCAAAGACAACGCGGCGAAGGTCGTCTTCATCTCCGTTCCCTCCTCGGCGGCTGCCGCCCGGCCGCCATTCTGCCCCCTATACCCCCGACACTTCCACCGGGCGCCGTGTGCGCTCGCCGGGCGGGAGGATCCCGCGGGGGAGACTACGAGGACGACGGGCCCTCGGTCAGGCCGACGGTCCGTTCCTCCACCGGCGCCAGCGGAGGCAGCCCGTTCTCCGGCTTGTCGAGGTAGAAGAAGGCCACCGCCGAGAAATCATCTTCGCGGTAGAAGGCCACCCATTCCTGTTCCGCTTCGAGGGGGCCGTCGACCGTCCGGTCGGGATTGTCTTCCAGCAGTCGGGTGTATCGGAGCCCGTCCTGGATGGATACGATGGCCACGGGCCGGGCGTTCACGCCTTCCTTCTTCAGGAAGACCTGGGCCTGCTTCTTGGGGAGGCTTCCCATGACCTGGATCGTGACCCGACAGTCCTCGCGGAAGTAAACGGGATCGGGGATGTGGTAGCGGTAGAAGCCGATCTGTCCGTCCTCGCTGAAGAGGCTGCCCGTGTACCGGTTCTGGAAGACCTTTTGCCCCCAGCCGCTGCCGATATAGTCTTCCGTGCCCGTCCCCACGAGGGTGGGGTGGGGGTCGTCTCCGTCGAGGTAGATTTTGACTTCCCCCTCGCCCCACCAGCCTTCGTTGCCGGGCTTTTCGATGACCCCGATGTGGGTCCCGAGGAACTTGCCCCGACCGCTTACCTTCGGGAGGATCTCGAAGTCGCGGCCGAGCGTGGTCCAGCGTTCGCGGCGCCAGTGGGCGTGGAAATACAGGGCCGTGTCGTCCGGTTCGGCGGTCTGCACGAGGTTGATTTCATACGTGATGAGGCCGAGGACCTTCGACGCCTCGTTGGTGACCGTGATCCGCGCCCCTTTCCGATAGGGCATGGGGATGAAACAGTTGAAGGATTTGCCTTCCGGGTTGGCGAAGAGTTCCGTCTCCATCGGCACCGACTTGCCGTTGATGGCGCCGAAGAAATCGCCCAGGGGGGCCGACACGGCGGGCGTGGGTGCGTCGTCCCAGTACATGTCCAGGCGCAGCGACCGCAGCGCCACCGGGTCGCGGTCGCTCACGGTGATCCAGATGCGCGTGATGACCCCGCTGCCTTCGATGTCCAGCAGTTGGAGCGTCTCGCCCGCGCCGATGCTCGCGAAGGGGTGCCCTTTGGCGCCCCGGTTTTCCATGCCGCCTTTGCCCTTTTCGCCGTCGGGGTTTTCCGGCGTGATCCATCGGGTCTCGACTTCCCCCGCCGGGTAGGCGTACAACCGTTGCGGCAAAGGATTCGTCAACGCGTCGGATGAGACTTCCGGCAGTGTCATCTGTGCAATTCCGATAAGTAGTAGCCCGAAGGCGGACCCTGTTCCCAGGTTCATCGTTCCAGCTCCCGAATCGATCCTTCCCCTCCGCGTGCCTGTCTGGGGATCACAACTGGAGGTCCGTCGTGTCGGACGGCGCCAGGCCCGTGGTCCGCGCCTCCACGTCCGCCAGGGGCGGCAGACCGTTGGTCGCCGAGTCCAGGTAGAACAGCGCGAGGGCGCACACGTCGTCCTCGCGGTAGTGGATCACGCCCTCCTCCTCGAGGGGCGGGTCTGCCAGGGTCCGCTCCGGCGTGTCATTGAGAAGCCCCGCGTAGCGCAGGCCGCCTTTCCATGACACCAGGGCCACGGGCTCGACCGAAGCCGTCCGCTGCAAATCCGGCAGCATCTCCTTGTAGACGTTTCCCAGTTGCTGGAGGGTGACCCGGCAATCTTCGCGAAAGTACACGGGATCGAGGACGTGGTAGCGGTACAGCGCGATGCGGCCCGCGTCGTCCACGTGCCCTCCCTGGTATCGCGACGAAAAACCCGTGAGGCCCCAGCCCGTGCCGATGTAGTCTTCCGTTCCCGTGCCCGCCAGGGTGGGGTGGGAGTCGTCGCCGTCGACGAAGACCTTCACCTCGCCCTCGCCCCACCATCCCTTGTTGCCGGGTTTTTGAATGATGCCGATGTGGGTCCCCAGGTACCGGCCTCGGCCGCGGACGAGGGGCAGAATCTCGAAGTCGCGTCCGAGTTGCGTCCACCTCTCGCGGCGCCAGTGGGCGTGCAGATAAAGCACATCCTCGCCGTGGTCCACTCCCGTCAGGAGGTTCACCTCGTAGGTGATGAGGCGGACGACGTTCGGGCTCTCGTTGGTGATGTCGATCCGCGCGCCCGTCCGATAAGGCATGGGCAGGAAGCAATTGAAGGACTTCCCCTCCGGGTTGGCGAAGAACCGATTTTCGAAGGCCCGGCGATCTCCGTGGATGCCGCAGAAGAAGTCGCCCAACGGCGCGGATACGGCGGGCGTGGGGGAGCCGTCCCAATACATATCGATTCGAAGGGCCCGCAGCGATGAGGGATCCAGCTCCGAGAGGGTCAGCCAGATCCGGGTGACGAGTCCGCTGCCTTCCGTATCGAGCAGCGTCAGCGTTTCGCCGGCCTCGATCTTCTCGAAGGGCCGACCCTTGGCTCCGCGGTTGGTTCGGCCGCCCCGGCCCTTCTCCGCGCCGGGGTTCTCGGGAGTCGCCCACCGCGTCTCCCCGAATTCGGGGACCGCGTACAGCGGCAGCGATTCGGAAAAGCGCGTCGGACGCGTGGTCCACGACGTGCTGCGGTTGTTGTTCACGCAGAAGTCCCTTTCCACCGGTTAGCCCTGGTCCGCACGCCTGCGGGACGCCTGGGCATCGGATGCGCGGGGTGTTGTCCGCGCCTTAATTCGACGCGGCCGAACCTTCCGGCGCCGTCACCCGGATCG
>CAYVOE010000112.1:0-2714 GCA_964452795.1 uncultured Nitrospiraceae bacterium | reverse complement strand
CGCGAGATTCTGTATGCCCGGGCCGGGGCTGCCGGCGCTCCGGGTCGCGTCGGTGATGCGGGCCACCGGATAATACTCGCCGGGCCGGTCGTATGTGTGACTGAACTTGAACGCATCAATTTGACCCGTCGCTTCCCGAGAGGCATCGTAGACGCCGTCTCCCTCGAAATCCATTTCGCAGCGCGCGAGGTCGTTGTCGGGGTCTTCGGCCGCGACGCGGAAGGTCACCGCCCGACCCGTCCGCGTCTCCAGGCGCGGTCCGCCGCCGTCGACCGACAACGACACCACGGGCTGGTACCCGCCCCGTTCGTTCGCCGTTTCCGCGAGCTTCAACTGGTTCTGTTCGTCGACGGTGAAGGCCGTACCGGGGCGCGGCGGCACGTCCCGCTCCACCCAGGCCATAAGGTCGTCCATCGCTTTGTGCATCAGCGACACGCGGCCCACAAATCGCGCGGGCTCCTGAGCGGCGATGGGGTTATGAACGCCATTCTCCACGAAATGGAGCCGGAAGTGGTTGTCCATTTCCGAGCCCAGCGCGTTCTTCACGTGCCGGGCGTAGGTGAAGGCGTTGGTGGGCCATACAAGGGGGTCGTGGCTGCCGTAGACCGCAATCATCTTGCCCCGAACATGCCCCAGCGGACGGTCCGGCTCGAAGATCCCCGGGGCGGTCTCGGGCGTGCGAGCGGGGCGGGCCGGCTCGCGGTCCTCGGGATGGCCCGCCATCGCCCGGTCCTCCGGATCGCGGAGATGTTCGTGGAGACGACGAAACGCCACCAGATCGCGGTTGTCCAGGACGACGCGGTCGCCCGGCGCCGCGCCGTCGATGCCCGGACCCACGGGCCCGATCACGAGTTGCTCGCCCTGGCTTCCGTACACCCGGCGCCACCGACCCTCCAGCGCGCCGGAAGCGAAGGTCAGCGTCATTCCGTAGAGGGCTCCGGGAGGATCGTCGAACTCGACGGTCAGGCGTCGTTTCTCCGGGTCGACCCCAGAGACGGTGCCCTCGAGTCCTTCCACGATTTCCCCGTCCACCGCGCCGTCGCATCCGGCGTAGCCCGGCACGGACCAGAAGTCTTCGAAGTAGCCGGGGTCGAGCTTGTACTTGTTGTAGTCGAGGATGATGAGCGACGTGGCGTCCGCCCGGATGGTGTCCAGCGCGGGCGCGGGAAACCCTGCGAACAAGAGCCTTCGCAACGCCGCCTCCGCCTCCGGCCATTCCGCCGCGGAAAGGTCAAGTTTTCCCCCCGGTTGGCAGGCTTCCGCAAGCGGTTCTTTCAGAGGCAGCAGGACCGGCCGGCATTGTTCGTACAGCGAGAAGAGGTACCAGGGCACCTGGAACACGCCCGCCCCGACGCAGGGCATGGCCCCGTCGTACAGCTCCGGGAAGCGCTCGATAAGCCCGCTGGCGCGATGCCCTCCGCCGGAATCTCCGAACACGTACACGTATTGGGCGGGTCGGCCGTAGATTTCGACGCAGCGCGCCTGGGCATACTGGGCCACCGCGTAGCTCGCCCCGTAGGCGATTTCCTCGGGCGTGTCGTCTTCTTCGTAGGCGGCTATGCCGGCGTGGCCCTGGCTCGACTCGACGTACACCGCCCCGTTCGCCAGCGCGTACCCGTCGTGGCCCGCCGCGGTGCCCGCGCCTTCGTAGCCTCCCAGGCCGCCCTGGAGATACTGGAGCATCCGGCCCTGCCAGAGGTCCCGTTCGGGCAGCAGCAGACGGAAGGCCGTGTCGCCGTTCAAGGTGCCGTGGATGTAGAGGTGCCGCTGCGGCTCGCCGCGCCATTCCTGGGTGTCGATGGAAATGGTCCCCGGCTGAATTACCGGCGAAGCACTCGCCCATGCCGCGGCGGCCAACAGCAGCAGGCCCGGAGCAAGAGACATGGCTCTCCTTTCCCGCGTCCGTCGGAAAAATGCGCCGCCCGGCGCTGTGGGGTCGGGTGTCGGGCGGCGCTCCCATACCTATGGCCGGAGGACCCTCGGCTTTGCCTCCGGCGTCGAAGGAAGGCCCGGAAAGGCGGGGGCTCGCCCGGTCAGTCGCACGCCCCCGCCGTCGGGTCGCCCGCTCAAGGAACCACGTTGAACGTGAAGGCCTTGCCGGCGGCGGCCGAACCCGAGTTGGCCCACGCCGAGAACTTCGTCACGGGGAATTCTCCCGGATAGCGGATGAACTCGACGTGGCCGTCCATGTAGAGCACGTTTCCGCCGCCGGGCACATGGCTGAAGGTGGCGATGCCGTCGCCCTGCGGCTTGGACCCATCGGAGATCACGTCAAACATCACCGGGATGGTGCTCTGGGCGCGCGCGCTGCCCGCGGGATTGTTGATGTCGGTGATCATGAACCGCTCGATCCCTTCCCGCAAGCGGTAGAGGGTCATCCCCTGGCCGCCCGATCCGGTGGGGATGATGTCGTAGCCGATGGACTGGGCCAGGGCCGCCACCGCCGCCTGGGTCGCCGGCGTAAAGGTCAGGTCCTTGTTCCACGTGGGGGGCGGATTGTCGAAACCGGCTGCACTCATCCCCAGCAGGTCGCTGTCCGAGGTCACGATGTAGGCGATGTAATGGTACGAGGTGAATCCGCCGAAGTTGGCGTTGTGGAGGAACTGCGTCAGGTTGTTCATGGTCCCCGGGAACTGGGGCGCGTAGGGGCCCGTCGCCTGGATGCGCTGACCCGACTCAAGGGCCTTGATGGCGTCTTTCTTCCCTTCCGACGT
>CAYVOE010000111.1:0-12670 GCA_964452795.1 uncultured Nitrospiraceae bacterium | reverse complement strand
GGATCGTGGACTGTTCGCAGGTCCGGGATCGCGTCGCCGCCGAGATCGAGGACGCGGAACTCGTCTTCGGCCGGGTGAAACCCGAGGAATTTGAGCGGGCCAGGCGCCTCGAGTTCATCCAGATCGAGACGGCCGGTGTCGAGCACATGATGTATCCCGCCCTGCAGCAGAGCAATGTGGTCCTCGCCAACGCGGGCGACACCTTCAGCCCGGCCATGGCCGAGCACGTGCTGGCCCTCGTCCTCGCCTTCTACCGGCGCCTGCCGGACTACGTGCGCTGGCAGGACCGGGCCCAGTGGAATCCCGAGCCCCTCGAGTTCCTCCTGCTGCGCGGCAAGACGGTGGGGTTCCTGGGCACGGGCACCATCGCCCGTCACACGGTGCCCCTGTGCCGCGCTTTTGGCTGCGCCGTCATCGGCTGGAACCGCCGCGGCGAGAACAGCGACGGCCTCTTCGACCGGGTCGTGGCGGGCGACGGCCTCTCCGAAGTCCTCCGGGAAAGCGACGTGGTGGTGAACACCCTGCCCATCACGCCCCGGACCGAACGCCTCGTGGACCGGACCTGTTTCGCCCAGATGAAAGACACGGCCTTTTTCGTTAATGTGGGGCGGGGGCGCACGGTGGACGAGGCGGCCCTCGTCGAGGCCCTGGAGACGGGCGTCATCGCCGGCGCCGGGCTCGACGTCTTCGAAGAGGAGCCCCTGCCGCCCGACAGCCCGCTCTGGCGCACGAAAAACGCCATCCTCACGGGGCATCGGTCGGGTCTCGGCGGCGAATGGGCGGAGGCGGTCTTCCGTATCCTGATGGAGAACCTTCGCCGACGACGAGACGGAGAGCCCCTGTTGAACGAAGTGGACAAGGAACACGGATACTGACCCCTTTTCGGGTTTCTCGCGCGGGTGTGCGCGAAAAGTGCGGAACACAAACAAAGCTCATGCGGAGCGGAGGCCGGAGCCGTGGATCTTCAGAAGGAGCCAGTCGCAATGACGTCGGTGGATGACGCCCCGGCCGCCGTTTCTCCCGCCTCGAACCGATGGGCCCGCGCCGCCCGGCCCGCCGAGATCGTCCTGGGGGTGGTGTTCCTCGCGAGCGCCCTTCTCAAGATGGTGGACATCAACCTGTTCCTGTTCCAGATTGCGCAGTTCGGCATGCCGTGGCTGGGCCTCCAGAGCTTCTACGCCCTCTCCATCCTCCTTGTGGAGACCTTCCTGGGCGTGATGCTGCTGTGGGGGCCGCGTCGTCGCCGCCTCGTGCTGGGCCTCACCGCCTTACTGCTCATTGCCTTCACGGGTGCCATCGTCTACGGCGCCGTCCGCTACGGAATCGACGACTGCGGGTGCATGGGCGGCCTGGTGAAGATGCCGCCGGCCGTGTCAGTCGTCAAGAACCTGATCCTCCTGGGGCTCGTGGCCGTGGCCGCCGTCGGGTTCCACCAGGCCGGGCGCCTCAAAGCCGCGCCTCTGCCGTGGAAGCGGCGCTTCTGGAGCCTGTACCGGCCCGCGCTGGCCCTGGTCGCCGCTTTCGCCGTCGTGGCAGGCGCCATCTGGCTCATCGATCCGGTCCAGCGGAAGGTCCTGGGGGAACGGCCCTTCGCTCGATTTGTCGTGCCCGCCGAGGCCGGCGAATCCCTCGACCTCGGCCGGGGCGAGTACTTCGTGGCCTTCCTGGGCACGCGATGCCCCCACTGCCTGCGCGCCGTCGAGGGGCTCAACTACTTCAACGACCACGACGACTTCCCGCCCGTCGTCGGGCTGACCTCCGGAACCGCCGAGAACCTCGAGGCCTTCAAAGAGCGGTCCCATCCCCAATTCCCCATACAGATCATCGAGCCCGCCGAGTTCTACCAGTTCATCGGAGTCGGGTTTCCCCGCTATTACCTGGTGCGGGACGGCGAGATCGTCGATTACTGGGACGGTCGCCTTCCCACCGGCGTCATCCTCCGGGCCGCCCTCGCACCGCCGAACGAGTGACCCGTCGTTCTTCGCATTCTTCACATTTCGCGCAGGATCTGTGCGATCCGTGATTCGCGTACTTCCGGATTGCGAATCCTGCGAAAAAACTAAACAATAATATGAAATTAGCCTTTTCGTTGACATAGAGCCAACTATGTGGTACGGTTTGGAACGGATGGGGTTTGAGCGGGGCCTTGTCCGCGACCGTATGACCACCTTGAAAAGGGGCAACGTGTGCCTTGTCGAGGCACAAGCAAGAAGGAGCATTGGGCATGAAGACGAGGGGCTTTACACTGATCGAACTGCTGGTGGTGATCGCCATCATCGGCATCCTGGCAGCGATCCTCCTGCCGGCCCTCGCCCGGGCCCGTGAAGCGGCCAACCGGGCCAGTTGCCAGAACAACCTCAAGCAGTTCGGTCTCATCTTCAAAATGTTCGCCGGCGAAAACAAAGGCAAGTTTCCCGACGGAACTATCTGGTGCATCAACGGCGACCTCTTTCCGTCCAACGGGATAGACGCCGGACAGGTCTATCCGGAATACTGGACGGACCCCAACATCCTCATCTGCCCCTCGGATTCACGCAGCGACGCCTCGGTGATGGGCTTCGAAATCGACCTGGCCGCCCAGCTTCAGAAGGTCATCGGCAACGACGAGATCTCGAAGCGGGTCCGGGCCGCGATGCTGTCCCACCCCATCTCGTACATCTACATGCCCTACGGCACCAGCTCCATGTCGCAGATCATGGACCTCCTCACCACGATAGCCAACTCGCCCTTCGGTTCGTTGAATCCCTCCAGCGGCTGGGTGGTCGGCGTGGAAGCGGCGGACAGCGTGGCCCGCGGCGGTCCCTCCTGGCGGCTCGTCGACTTCGGCCAGATCCGCGCTCGTGAATCGATCCCTGCCGCCGGCGCCGCCGGTCCCGACGGAATGTGGCGGGACGACGACAGCATCACCATGCTCCCGAGCCAGTACTCCCACCTGAAGGAAGGGCTCGAGCGGTTCTTCATCACCGACATCAACAACCCGGCCGCGGGCGCCAAGGCCCAGACCACCATCCCCGTCATGTTCGATGCCTGGGGCAATCAGGACACCTACACGGACGACGCGGGGATCGCGCGGTTCAACCACGTGCCGGGCGGGTCGAACTGCCTGTTCATGGACGGACACGTCGAGTTCCGGCGCTATCCGAACGAGATGCCGGCGATGTACAATGGCCTCAATTGGGTCAACGGCAAAGCCAACTTCAGCTCGCAGTCGGCGTGGTGGATGGGTGCCCTCGGCGGCAAAGGCTAAGACGTCTCTCTACATTCATGGAAGCGAAAACGAAGCGGCAGGCGCGGGCGGCAAGCCTTCGCCTGCCGTCTTTTCTCCGCTCCGTCCTTTTCACAGAGGCAGGCGTGGCGGGCACGGGCTCGTACTCGCCGCGATTCAAGCAATCGGGAGATATCGAGATGAGCGCAGTTCGTTGGATGGCGGCGATCCTGGCAGTGGTGGGGGCGGCCCTCGGGTGCGGCGGCAAGGAAGTCGTGATCGAGAACGAGATCTCGCAGGAAGAGCAAGAGTTCATGAACATGATGCAGCAGCGGGTTCAGCAACAGCAGCAAGCGGTCCAACAGCAGTTGGAGGCCATGCAGCAGAACCCTCCGGCCACGAATAACTGACCATCGGTCCGGGGCCGGTACATCACTTCGACGAGATCAACGGGGATTCGCACCTGAACCGCGCGGGAAGGACTTTTTCGTCATGTTCGTACCCTTGGGCACCCTTCTGAGTCTGATGGCGCTTACCGGAGCCGTCGCGGCCGAACCGCCGGAAGCGTCCGCGGTCGAAGTGGCCTGCGACGCCGTGCCGAACGACGGCGCCGACGATACGGCGGCCCTGGGCGCCGCGCTGGCCGAAGCCCACGAGCGCGGCCGCGCCCGGATACGGCTTGAGCCGGGCCGTTACGATCTGGTCGCGCCGGACGGAGGCGACGGCGACGCCCTGCTGCGGGCGGAGGGACTGGACGAGCTGGTGATCGACGGGGGCGGCGCGGAATGGATCGTCGACGGATGGGCCCTCCCCTTTCAGGCCCGGGACTGCAACCGCGTGGTCCTGAAGAACCTTGTCATCGACTGGAAAGAGGCGCCCTTCACCTGCGGCGAGGTGGTGGCCGCCGCGGACACCCATTTTGACGTGGAGGCCTTTGACGAGTTCCCCGTCCGCGACGGACAGACCGTCAAGGTCGTCATCGAGTTCGATCCCGAGACGCGCATGCCCGCGGGCGACGGCGTGGACGCCCACGACGCGGTGGACCGCACCGAAAAGATCGGGCCCCGGCGCCTGCGGGTCTACACCACGCGTCCGCTGCCGGTGCGGGTTGGTCGCTACGTGACCCTGTGCCACACGTGGTACGGGCCCGGAGCGCTTTCGTTCCGGGACTGCCGCGAGGTGGTGCTCGAGGACGTGACCATCTACACCGCGCCGGGGATGGGACTCGTGGCCGGGCGCTGCGGAGACATGCTGCTGGAACGGTTCCAGGTGCGCGTGCGCCCCGACACGGATCGGCTGATGTCGGTAACGGCGGACGCCTCCCACTTCGGCGGGTGCACGGGCACGATCCGGATCGAGGACAGCCTTTTCGACGGCAACGGCGACGACGCGGCCAACATCAAGGCGGGGCTCTACCTCGCCGTTACCGAGAAGATCGACGAGAGAACCGTCCGCGCCCGGCACCGCATGGGCCTGCCCAACCCGCCCCGGCCGGGCGACCGCATCGAGATCCTTCGCCCGGACACTCTGCTGCCCAGCGGGGAAGCGACGGTCGAGCACGTCGAGATGGAGCGCGGCGGGGTGCACCGGATCGTCTGGGCCGAGCCGTTGCCCGAGACCCTGCAGGTGGGCGACCTCCTGGGCAACCTCAGCACGGTGCCCCGGGTCGAGATCCGGCGCTGCACCGTTCGCAACTCCCGGGCGCGGGGATTTCTGCTCCAGTCCCGAGGGGTTCTCGTCGAGGACTGCTACTTCGAGCACTGCACCCACGGCGGCATCTCGATCATCACCGAGGTGGCCAGCTTCGGAGAGAGCATCACCTCGCGGGACGTCGTCGTCCGGCGCAATCGGTTTCATGAGGTCAACGCCTTTCCCGGCAGCACCTTCGGGGTCATCGGCGTCATTTCATTCCTCGAGGGCTTCGCGCGGCCTCCCTACCCGGGCGTGCACCGCAACATCGCGATCGAGGACAACGAGATCCGCGGCACGGCCGTGGCCGCCATCTATGCCTGCGGTGTCGAAGGGCTCGTGGTCCGCGGCAATACGGTCGAGGAGGCCTGCCGCAACCCCGTGCGCGACGGCGAACGCGAGGCCATCTATCTCGAGGCCAGCGGGCCGGTGACGGTCGAGGGCAACCGCGTCGACCTCGACAAGCAGGGACCGGGCTGCAAAGACGCCCTGGGCCTGGGGCCCGGATGCGACCCGTCCGCCATTGTGGTGCGGGACAACATCGGGTTCCCTTGAGCCTGCCCCGGCGCTACGGCTGAAGGGCTTCTTCGGCGCCGCGGCGGATGCGGAACACGGCCACGTCTTCCGCCTCGAGTTCCGCCTTCCACGACCGGCCCGGATCGTCCCAGGAAGCGGGCCGGTCCGCCACGAGGTCGTGCAGTTCCGCCGCGGAATCCGCCGCCAGACGCGAATCGAGGGCGATCACGCCCGCGCGGGTCTCCGGACCCGGGTTGAAGACGGCGACGTAGAACGTGTCGCCGTCGCCGAAGCGCTCCACCCACAGATCCGGCGTGTCCGTCGCGGCGAGGGTGAGGGCCTGCCAGCCGGTGTCGGCCACTTCTCGAATCACGGGCAGCCAGCGGGCGTACACGGCCCGGTGCCGGTCCACGCCGATGGGGTCCGCCCAGTACCACCCGCCCGTGGGCGAGGCCTGGTTGGACGGGAAGAACCCGTAGAAGAGGCAGCGCTTCATGTAGCGGGTCTGTTCCTCGACGGTGAAATCGCCGTACTGGAGCACGCAATAGGGTCTGGCGCCGGCCATGAACCGGGCGAAGCTGTAATCGGTGTCCGACCCGGGGGCCCACACCCCGCCGTGTTTCCAGTTCACCTCGGTGCCCAGCACGTCGAGGTACGGCGCCGCGAAGGGCGTGGTGGGCACGCAGTTGCCGAAGACGATCCGGTCCTCCCGATGGAACCATTCCGCCATGCGCCGCGCAAAGGAGACGTGGGAAAAGATCTGGTGCAGGGCCGGCTCGCGGGCCGAGTCGAAGGTGGGCGGTTCGTCGGCGTAGGGCCAGTGGTCGCGCCGGTAGTTGAGGTTGGCCTCGTAGCATTCCATCGTGTCCAGATAGGCCCCGGACAGGCGCGCGGGCAAGAGTTCCCCCTCTTCGAAGCCGCCGTTCCGCAGGAGATCCTCGCCGTCGGCAGTCGCCAGGCGCAGGTCGTCGATCCAGAGGGTCGTGGGGTCAACGCGCCAGGGACCGGCTGAGTCGAGGTTCACGGCGATCGCACGGGGCGGCCGTGACGGCGTGAAGACGTGGGCGTACCGCTTCCAGTCGGTCCCCAGGTCCTCCAACGGATAGGAGACGTCTTCCCGCGTGCCGTCTTCGTAGTAGGCCGTGATGCGCCAGCGGAACCGCGTGCCCTCCGCAGGCATGCCTTCGCCCCGGGCGGCGAAGGCAAATTCGAAGGGTCCCGTCTCGCCGCCGTCGCAGTACCGCGTTTGCCACATTCCGCGCAGGTGCTGCTCGAAGTAGGAAGACCCTTCCACCGGATCGAACCGCAGCGAGCGACGGCCCGAAGCCGGCTGCGTTTCGTCGAGGTTCCACGACGGCTTCCCGGTCGTCCGGACGATGGACCAGCCCGGGATGTACCACTGGCGGCGGATGGCCCGCCCGTCGCGGTATTGCTCGAAGTACCACATGCTGTGGAGCGCCCCCGGTGTCGGCGGAAGCCGGTCGATGGGGTTGGTGATCATCATGTTCTCGTTGCGGCCGCCCTCGGGACTCCGGAAGAAGTAGCCCTGGGGCTCGCCCCACTTGTCGGGGACGTAATGGCCGGGATAGGAGGCGTACTGGCGCCGCATGAAGAGCGGAAGCGACGTGTCCGCCGCGATGCGCGGCGCCAGATCGAGCGATCGCCGGGGTTCCACGGGACCGCGCACGACTTCCTCGTGGTGGTGGATCCAGGGCTCGGAGTATTGGAGCGAATACATGCCCTCGCGCCCTTCCCATCCCATGTTGCAGGTGGCCTCGACGAACTTGAAGTGGAGATCGTCGGGACCGCCGGGGATCGACGTGGGCGTCATGAAGGCGAGCCAGGTGCCGCCGTGCTCGACGCGGCGCTTGAAGGCCCAGTCAAACATCCGCTGGTACCGGTCGGCGGCGCCGCGGAACCCGTCTTGGCCGTCGACGACATAGAGGTACGCCGTGAAGGAGCCGCGGTTGGCCCAGGTGCCCGCGTCCGGCGACAGGCCGAGATCGAATCGCACCCGCAACTCGCGCCGACCCGCGTCATACTCCGTCTGAAACACGCGGGGCTCGTCGGGCGGCACGGCGACGACGAGGCAGGGCCCTTCCGGCGAGGCCTGCACGCAGCCGAAGGGGTAGCGGTTGTTGTATCCGTCGCGGCCGGCGCCGTACCACTTCACGTCGCGATAGATGCGGTCGTCCTCGACAACGCGGACCGATCGGGCGTGGTCGAACCAGCGGCCGCCGACGGCGTCCAGGGGAACGGCGACGTAGGCGCTGACGGCGCGGTCCCGCGGCTCGGTCGACTCGAACACGCACCGGATCTCGATGGCGTCGGGCCGGGGAAGCAGGGTCACGGCGCCGCGCAACGCCGCCTCGGGCAGGTCGAACTCCTGCACCATGCCGTAGTCGGCGCGGCGGAGCCGGTCCCGGGGCGCGACGATGCGGTATTGCGCGGGCGTCAGGCGCAGTTCCTTGTACCACGCGTGGCATTCGCCGCCGAGCACGGAAAGGTCCAGCTCGAGGGTGTCGATGGGCCGGTCGGGGCAGATCACGCGCTTGTTGAACTGGGGACCGTGGTCGTACTGACCGAAATAGGCCGATTGTTCGGGAATGGCCATGCCGCCGACGTAGGTCCCGTTCACGTTCAGGGCGAGATGGCGGTTCCACCATCCGAAGGCCTCGCCCTTGACCCGCGCCTGGCACAGGCCCGAGAAGATCAGCGGTTGCGCCTCCGCCTGGCGCAGCGCCACGGTTCGGCGCGGCCGGCGGTCGTTTTCGCCCGTCACGTGGAGCCAGGGACCGGGTTCGCCGTGGACCTCTTCGACGGCGGACTCTGGCGGCATTCCCCACGCCTCCGGGGAATTATCGTCGAGCAGGTTCGCCGCGTCGTTCGATTCCACAACCTCTTCAAAGCGTACGAGGGGAGCGTTGAAGGGGGTCGATTCGCCGCCCAGTTCGAGGCGAAGGCCCGCACCGGTGGCGGGGTCGAGCTCCAGCAGAAGCCCGTCGTCGGTCCACAAGACGACGGACTCCTCCCGCTCCGCAATGTTGGATTCCTGTGGCGGCATCAGGAGCAACACGGCCCCGGCCAGAACCGCGCCATACATACCAGTCTCCTCCCGCGCCCTCGACGAGGGCTCAGCTACTCATCCGTGATTCGACAACTCCGATGGCTCACCCGGCGGGGACGTAGGACCGATACAGCTCCGGAAGGGCCTCCTGGAGCGCCCGCTGGTTGTCCTCCGGGTCTTTGCGCCGGTAGATCCACGAGTGCCCCGAGGGGTTGTCCGTGTCGAACCGGATGTCCCCATTATCTTTGACGGTCCACGAGCAGGGCGCCAACTCGCCCGACACCGGCCTATCGTCGGGCGCGACCCCATCGGCGGCGACGATCCGCGCCGAGCCGTCGCCGCGCCGCACCAGCCGGCGACCCGACACCTCGAGCCACACGGCCGTCTCCCACACGTTGTGCGGACGCCCGCAGAAGCGGTCAAGCGCCTCCTCCGACGGGTCCTCCTCGAGGGCGAGAAGGAAGTCGACGCGCGACTCGGCTTCGAACGCGTAGACGAGGTATCGGCGCAGCGCCGGCGTCATGTCGCGGATGAAGGCGAGGTCCGGCAGGCGCCAGAAGCAGTTGTAGGGCCCCACCTCGACGGGGCTCCGTTCCGTCGAACAGGGGTAGAGCGCCACGGGCAGGTCCGATCGCAGGACGCGGACGAAGGCGTGGGGATCGAGCTTGACGTTCCACTCCACATACCCTGCCGGGGCCGAGCCCGCGCACAGGTGAACGCGCCTCACCTTCTCGCGGAGCAGGCCGGGGGCCCGGTTCCAGGCCACCGCGAGGGGCCGCGCCGAGCCGAAGGACAGGATATCGACGGGCTGGTCCGCCGCGCGCAAGGTGTCGAGGATGAGGTCGATGCCTGCCTGCTGGAAGGCCGGCGCGTCCTCCATCTTGTCCTCCGGATGGGCCATGGGTTCGTAGGGCGCCGCCGCGCACGGCACCGTGCGGTCGAAGAGGGCGTTGAGCTGGATCACGGGGATGAACCCCGGGTCCCGCCCGCCGCGAGGGTCGTCGTAGCCGGGATCTTCCGGATTGATGTAGGGCCGACGGTAGCGCCCGCTCACGTCGAGGACCACCGCCCGCAGATCGACCTCCGGCAGCGCATCGGCCGACAGGAGGTCGACGTTGTCGCCGGGATCCTGAGCCGGATGGTACAGGTCCGTGATGTCGATGATCGGCCTTCGCGGCGCCTTTCCGCCGGGCTCCCGCGCCCAGGCCGGTGCCCCCGCCGCCAGGGCCCCTGCCGCAACGGCCTGCATGAATCCTCGTCGGGTAATGCTCACACGCAATTCCTCGCCCTTTCTCGTGTGGACGGATGCGCGCCCCGTGCGCCCGCCCATTATCGCCCGATGCGGCCGGGAGATGCACGCCTCGGTCGTGCCCAAGCCGCTTCCGTCATTGGAAGCCCGGCGTATCGGCAGGTACACTGCTACGCGACTATTGCAAGACGGACGGATCACGACGAGGCGAGGAGGGCGGTGATGATGTCGAAGACGGCACGATGGGTGTGTGCGGCGATCGGGATCGGGATCGCGTGGCTGGCAATTGACGCACCCGCCTGGGGGCTCGAGTTGGACGAGCGGCCGGCCGTGGCGGGCGACTGGGGCTACCGTCCCGCGGCGGACCTGCCTCCGGCGCACAATCCGCCGGCCTTTTGCTGGCGCCCCGTGAAGGATGCGGCGTCCTATGTGCTCGAGGTGGCGGCCGACGCCGAGTTCTCCGAGCCCGTCTACCGGATGGAATCGCTGCCCTGGTCGTCCCACTGTCCGCCGCGCGCCTTCCCCCCGGGGACCTATTACTGGCGCTACGCCGCCCGCGACGAATCCGGCGAGCAGACGGCCTGGAGCCAGATCCGGTCCTTTGAAGTGACCGCGGATGCCCCCGAAATACCGCAGCCGACCATCGAAGAGCTGGTCGAGCGCATGCCCAAGACCCATCCTCGCCTGTTCTTCCGTCCGGAAGACGTGCCGCGCCTGCGCAGCCTGGCCGCCGGACCCTTGGCCCAACGGTGGGAGGAACTGGTCGCGTCCGCCGACGAACTCCTGGCCAATCCTCCGGACACCACGGAACCGCCCAAGTATCCCGAAGGCATGGAACGGGGCAGCGGCGAATGGAAAAAGATCTGGTGGGGGAACCGGCTGTATACGATTAAGGTGGCCGACAGCGCCGCCACTTTGGCTTTCGTGTACCGCATCGGCGGCGAGGAACGCTACGGCCGGGCGGCGCGGGACCTGCTCATGGCTCTGTGCGAATGGGATCCCCGGGGCGCCACGGGCTTCGCCTACAACGACGAAGCCGCCATGCCCGTCCTATACATGGCGTCGCGGGCCTACACCTGGGCCTACCCGATCCTCGACGACGCGGACCGCGAGGCCATCGTGGCCATGATGCGCATCCGCGGCGGAGACGTCTTTGCCCACCTGACCGGGCGAAACCACCTGTGGCGGCCTTACGCCAGCCACAGCAACCGGTCCTGGCACTTCCTGGGCGAGCTGTCTCTCGCGTTCTACGACGACATCCCCGAGGCCGCGCGCTGGCTCGACTACGCCATGACCATTTTCTACACCGCCTACCCCGTGTGGGGCGACGCCGACGGCGGCTGGCACGAGGGCAGTGCCTACTGGAACAGCTACAACAACCGGTTCATGTGGTGGGCGGCGGTGGCGCGGTCCGCCTTCGGCATCGACGTGTTCCAGCGTCCCTTCTACCGGCGCACGGGCTACTTTCCCCTCTACGTGATGCCCCCCGGCACGCGTACCGGCGGTTTCGGCGACCAGGCGGAGTCGCTGCGCTCGGAACAGGTCGCGAACCTCGTGGCCGTCCTGGCGGCGGGCGCGCGCAATCCCCACTGGAAGTGGTACGCCGACAACGCGGGCGGCGACCTCGGCGGCGGCTACCTCGGGTTCCTGCACGCGGTCCAGGCGGGCGATCTCGAGGCCGCGCCCCCGGCGGATCTGCCCCAATCCGTCTGTTTTCATGGCACGGGCGTCGCCGCATTGAACTCGAACCTCCTCGACGGGCGCGACAACGTCCAGATCCTGTTCAAGAGCTCGCCCATGGGCACCCAGAGCCACGGGTACAACTCGAACAACTCCTTCCTGCTGAACATCGGCGGGGAACGGGTCTTTCGTTTCACGGGACGGCGCGACGTCTACGGCAGCCCGCATCACAGGGACTGGATGTGGGAGACGAAATCGGGCAACGCCATCCTGGTCAACGGAAAGGGTCAGAAGAAGCACAGCGCCGACGCCAAGGGGCGCATCAACTCGTTCTCCACGTCGGACGAGGTGGACACCATCGAAGGTGAAACCTGGGATCCCGATTCCGGGCTCGTCGGTTGGCGTCGCCGCATCGTGTTCCTCAAGCCCGACGTCGTCGTGATGCACGACGTGCTCGACGCCGCCGAGCCGTCCACCTTCCAATGGCTGCTCCACGCGAAGGGGCCCTTTGACCTCGGCCGGGGCGAGGCGGTGTGGACGGGCGACCCCGGTCGGGTCCGCGTCCGGTGGTTGGAGCCGACGGACCTGGCCATTACCCAGACCGACCGCTACGACGTGCCCCCGGCGGAATGGACGGGCTGGGATCTCGGGGAATGGCACCTGACGGCCGACGCCCGCGAACCGGCGGCCCACCGGGAGTTTGTCACGGTCATCAACGTGGGCTACGCCGACCCCCGCGTATCGATGGAGCGCGACGACGACGGCGCACGGGTGCTCGTGACGCGGCCCTCCGGCACCGTCGAGGTCTGGCTCGGGGCCGAGGAATTCGGCGCTCGGCTCGCAGCGACTGCGCCGGAGCCGGCCGGGGATTAGGCTCGGTCGGAAGGTCCGATTGGTCGGGACGGCGTAGGTTGCACCAGGGCCCATTGGCGGCATGTGGTGTGGCCCGGGTACGTCGTATTCATAGGACTACGAGGACTCCGCTCGACGGGCCTATGTGCGATGGTCGCCCATCGCAGGCCCACGAGGACCGCGCCCAGCGGGCTCATGTGAGACGGTCCTGCCCGCCACGGGCCCGGGAGGACTGCGCACGACTCGCTCACGGCCATGAAACGCCCGTCATTGCGAGGAGCGGGCTCCTGTGGGGGTACAGGCGGACGGAGCAACAGCCTTGGCCGCGCCCATGCCTTCGATGTGTACCCACGCATAAGCGACGCGGCAATCTTTACCTATGGCAGGACTTCGCATCTTCGTCAATGGCTCA
>CAYVOE010000110.1:1582-12700 GCA_964452795.1 uncultured Nitrospiraceae bacterium | reverse complement strand
CCCTGGGGACGGTGGTCTATCCCATCGACGGCGACGAGCCCATCGCGGAACTGCTCGAAGACGGACAGCGGATGGTGGCGGCCCGCGGCGGCCGGGGCGGCAAGGGCAACGCCCGGTTCCTGTCGTCGACCAACCGGGCGCCGCGCTTCGCCGAGAAGGGCGAGCCGGGCGAAGAGGTGGAATACCGGCTCGAGCTCAAGACCATCGCGGAAGTGGGTCTGGTGGGCCTGCCCAACGCCGGCAAATCGACCTTCCTGGCCGCTGCGACGGCGGCCACGCCCAAGATCGCCGATTACCCCTTCACCACCTTGTCGCCGAACCTCGGCGTGGCCTACCTCAGCGACTACCGGCGCCTCACCATCGCCGACATCCCGGGAATTATCGAAGGGGCGGCGGAAGGTAAGGGCCTGGGCCACGACTTCCTGCGCCACATCGAGCGCACCCAGGTGCTGTTGTTCGTCATCGACCTGGGCGATCCCGACCCCGAGCACACCCGCATCGCTCTGGAGCGGGAACTCGAGGCCTACGGCGCCGGGCTCGAGACCCGGCCCCGGATCTACGCGTTCAACAAGGCGGACGTACCCGGCAACCGGGACCGATTCGACGAGGTCGCGGCCGCCTTCGGTGAAGAAGCCGACGTGTTCTGCATCTCGGCGGCCACGGGCGAGGGCGTGCCCGAGCTCCTGGAGCACGTGTGGCAGGAGGTGGACCGGGTGCGCCGGGAACCCCCCGAGGCGGCGGTGGTGGTGGAAAGGGAGTATACTTATGAAGCCCCCTACACCCTCGAGCCGGTGCCCGGCGGATTTCGACTCGAGGGAAAGGCGATTGTGCGGGCGGCGAACATGACCGACTGGGAAAACGACCAGGCCGTGCGGTATTTCCACCGGCGGCTGCAGCGAATGGGGGTCCTCAAGGCGCTCAAACGGATGGGCGCCCAGGAGGGGCAGTCGGTGTTCATAGGGGACGTGGAGCTTGAGTACCAACCTGAGTAAGGTCCGGACGCTTGTCATCAAGATAGGCACATCGCTGCTGACGGGGGAGCGGGGCTTCGACGGCACGGTGATGGAGTCCGTGGTAAAGGAGATCGTTCAACTGAAGGCGGAACGCCGCCTCGACGTGATCATCGTGACGTCGGGCGCGGTGGGGTGCGGCATGGGCGTGCTGGGGCTCAAGGAGAAGCCCACGCTGCTCCCCGTGAAACAGGCCATCGCCGCCGTGGGCCAGGCCCGGCTGATGCACTATTACGAGGTCCTCTTCGACACCTACGGCGACGGGTTGAAGGTGGCCCAGGTGTTGCTCACGGCGGCCGACCTCGACAACCGCCACACCTATCTCAACATCCGCAACACCCTGAGGACCCTCCTCGACTTCAAGACCGTGATCCCCATCATCAACGAAAACGATTCGACCTCGACGGACGAGCTCCACGGCCTGCGCTTCGGCGACAACGACACCCTGGCCGCCCGGGTGGCCGCGAAGATCGGGGCCGACCTCCTGATCCTGCTCAGCGACGTGGACGGACTCTTCGACAAGAACCCGGCCCGCAGCAAGGACGCCCGGGTCATCCCCTACGTCGCCACGGTGACCGAGGAAATCGAGGCGGTGGCGGGCGGCGCGGGCACACTGACGGCCACAGGCGGCATGCGCACCAAGCTCCAGGCCGCCCGGATCGCCTGCACGGCAGGGCTGCCCATGGCCATCGCCAACGGGCGGCGGCCGGGGATCGTCCGGGCCGTATTGGACGGCAAAGGGCCCATGACGCTCTTCGGCTCGGGCAACGGCTCCATGCCGCAGCGCAAGCGGTGGATCGCCTTCGGCCGCTCCACGCGCGGCGCCATTATCGTCGACGACGGCGCCCGCGACGCCATCCTCTTGAAGGGGCGAAGCCTGCTGGCGGCGGGAATCGCCGAGGTGGTGGGCCATTTCGAGATCGGCGCGTCGGTCCGCATCGACGACAAGTCGGGACACAGCATCGCCTGCGGACTGGTGAACTACTCGAGCGAGGACATCCGTCGGATCCGCGGCTGCAAGAGCAAGGACATCGCCACGATCCTCGGTCGGAAAGATTTCGACGAGATCATCCACCGGAACAACCTCGTGTTGCTGTAGATCCGTCTGGGGCGAGCCGGTTCGAAACCGGCCGGCGCGTCGAAACCCGACGCCCGATCGGTGTATGCTTTCCCCAACTATTTCCGACAATCCGGAACCCTGTGAAGAACAAGGGATGGTATTGCCATGCAAGTACGTGACGCAGAGACGGCGGCAACGTCGCTGAAGGAAGAGATGGAGCGGATCGGGCGGCGGGCGCGGTCGGCGTCGAACGGATTGCGCTCGCTCACGCGCAAGACGAAGGACGAGGCCCTGAGGACCGTGGCGCGGCGGCTGCGCGAGGACCGGGACCGCCTCAAGGAGGCGAACCGAAAGGACCTCGAAGCAGGGCGGGCGAAGGGCCTGAGCTCGGCCATGCTGGACCGGCTCGAGCTGACGGACAAGCGCATCGACGCCATGTCCGAGGGGCTCGAGGTGGTAGCGACGCTGCCGGACCCGGTGGGCGACATCGTGAGCCAGACCATCCACCCCAACGGGATGCGGATCGCCCAGATCCGGCAGCCCATCGGCGTCGTGGGCATCATCTATGAAAGCCGGCCCAACGTCACCGCCGATGCGGCGGGCCTGTGTCTGAAATCGGGCAATGCCTGCGTGTTGCGGGGCGGATCGGAGGCGATACACTCGAACATGGCCATCGCCGAGGTCTTCATCGAAGGGTGCCGGGCCGCGGGCGTGCCCGACGGCGCGGTGCAGATGATCGCGACGACGGACCGGGCGGCGGTGGGCGAGATGTTGAAGCTCGACAAGTACATCGACGTCATCGTACCCCGGGGCGGCAAGGGCCTCATCGCGCGGATCTACGAAGAATCCCGGATCCCCGTGGTGGCCCACCTCGACGGGGTGTGCCACACCTACGTCCACGAGGACGCCGATCTCGAGATGGCCCGGTCCATCTGCTACAACGCCAAGATGCAGCGGCCCGGCGTATGCAACGCCATGGAAACGCTTCTGGTGCACCGAGCCGTGGCGCCGCAATTCCTGCCCCCCCTGGCCCAGGCCCT
The DNA here is from genome assembly GCA_964452795.1 of uncultured Nitrospiraceae bacterium. Classification (GTDB taxonomy): domain Bacteria; phylum Hydrogenedentota; class Hydrogenedentia; order Hydrogenedentales; family SLHB01; genus CAYVOE01. The sequence goes on along the minus strand of CAYVOE010000110.1, from coordinate 9,590 downwards.
GCGCGACGGCGGCTGCGAACTGCGGGGCGACGAGACGACGCGCTCCATCATCGACTGCATCCCCGCCAACGAAGAGGACTGGACGACGGAATACCTCGAAAAGATCCTGTCCATCCGCGTGGTCGAGTCGCTGGAACAGGCCATCGACCACATCAACGAGTACGGTTCCCATCACAGCGACGCCATCGTGACCGGAGGCTACGAGGCGGCGGAGCGGTTCCTGAACGACGTGGACAGCGCCACGGTGTACGTCAACGCGTCCACCCGGTTCACGGACGGGTTCGAGTTCGGCCTGGGCGCGGAGATCGGCATCAGCACCAACAAGCTTCACTGCCGGGGACCCATGGCCCTCAAGGAGCTGACCACGCTGAAATACGTCATCCGGGGCGCGGGCCAGATACGTGAGTAAAGCGTTGCGCATCGGCGTCTTCGGCGGAACCTTCGACCCCATCCACCACGTGCACCTCGACATTGCGCGGGCGGCGCGAGAAGAAGCGGGCCTGGACCGGGTGCTCTTCGTGGTGGCGGCGGAACCGCCTCACAAGCGGGGAGCCACCTGCGCGCCGGCGGAGGACCGGTACCGCATGGTGGAACGGGCGCTGGAAGGCGAGCCCGGCCTCGAGGCCTCCCGGATCGAGATGGATCGGGAAGGCCCCTCGTACACCGTCGACACGCTGGAACAGCTTCGCGAGCGGTGCCCGGACGCGGAGTTGTTCCTCATCCTGGGCGTGGATTCCCTGGCCGACCTTCCCAAGTGGAGGGATCCCGACCGCATTCGGGCCCGGGCCTGCATCCTGGCGGTGCCGCGGCCGGGCGCGCCGGAGATCCCCGCCGAGCTCGAGGGCAGCTACCGCCTGCTCCACTTCGTGCCGTCGCCGGTGTCGTCCACGGAGGTGCGCCAACGCATCGCGGACGGGACGCCCCTCGACGACCTGATTCCCGCACCCGTCAAGTCCTATATTCTCGAGAAAGGTCTCTACGATGCCTGCCCTACCGGCCGCCCGCGCTGACGAATTCCTGGCCCTGCTCCAAGAACGGCTCCCCGAAAAGACCTACCGCCACGTGCGGTCGGTGACCGACCTCATGGTTCGCGTAGCCGAACGAGAGGGCCTCGATCCGGACCGCGCCGTTACCGCGGGTCTGCTCCACGACCTGTGCAAGGCCATGAAGCCCGAGGAGTTGCTGCGGCGGGCCGAGGACTGGGACATCGAGATCCGCCCCTCCCACCGCGAGAAGCCGGCGCTGCTCCACGGTCCCGCGGCCGCCGAGGAGGCCCGGCGCATGCTCGGCGTGACCGACGACGAGGTCTACGACGCCGTCTATTGGCACACCACGGGCCGCCCGAACTGGGGTAAGCTGGGGCAGGCCCTGTACATCTGCGACTTTTCCGAGCCCCTGCGGCCCTTTCCCGAAGCCGAGGAAGCGCGGCGGATCCTCGAGACCGACGGCTTCGACGCGGCCCTGTGCTACGTGGCGGACGTGCGGCTGGCGAACGTGCGGCGCAAGCCCGTTACCGACCCCATGACCGAGGCCTTCCACCACTGGCTCCGCACCGCGAACGGCCGCTGCGCGTGAACGACGAATTCGCCGAGATTGCCCGGTATTACGACCCGCTGATGGTCCATGTGGACTACGACCGCTGGTACGCCGTGTCCGACGCCCTGGCGATGCTCCTGCCCGACGACTTCGTCCACGTGGACCTGGCCTGCGGCACCGGCACGCTCCACCGCAAGCTGCGCCGGGCGGGCTGGAACTCCTTCGGCATGGACCTGTCGCTGGGAATGGTGCGTGCCGGACGCAAAGACGACCCTTCGGCGCGCCTGGCCACGGCGGACCTGCGGGCCCTGCCGCTGCGGGGCTGCGTCGACTTCGTCACCTGCCTCTTCGACAGCGTCAACTTCCTCCTCACCCTCGAGGACGTCCAGACGGCCTTCCGCGAGGTGTACGGCGCCCTGAAAGACGACGGGCTCTTCTACTTCGACGTGGTCACGGAAAAGATGGTCATCGACCATTTCGCCGGGCAGAAATGGACCGAGAAGAACCACGGATTCTGCTCGACCTGGGACACCCAGTACTCGAGGAAGACCCTGACGGCGGAAACGCGCATCCAGATCAACCAGGGCCCCGTCTGCACCATTCGCGAACGGGTTTACGCCACGCGCGACCTCCGGGCCGCCCTGGAACGGGCCGGATTCGTGGTCCTCGGCGCCTGGGACGCCGAGAAGTGGAAGGCGCCGGGGCGCAAGACCGTGCGCATCGATTGGGTGGCCGCCAAGGGCCGGTATGCCCGATCAGGCAAGGCCTTTCAGCGGGTGTCCGACCTGATTCGCGACGGGCTGGTGTAGGCGAAATTCTGGAATTTCGCGATTCAGGATCCGGGCCTGCGGCATCGGAAACGCAGTCCATCCTCCTCTCCCCCGCCGTCTCGCGCACAGGGTTGATTGACAAGGGGTTACGGTGCGGCCGCGAGGACCGGGAGACCCCTCCTTTCGCCTAAAGTCGAGTATCCGTTGGCCGATAAAGGGACTGGAATGTCGGGCGCAACAGTCTATGGGGCAGTGTTTGGCGATATGACTCCTGACGCACTCACGATTAGCGGCATCGCGGGAAGGACCGCCGACCCGACGTCGTCGGCGGCCCCGCTCCCCGCCGAATCGGCGCGCCCGGCCGATGAGCGCGCGACAACCCGGACGGAACCCGGAACGATCATCGGAGAGACCCTTTCGGATCGGCAGGTGCGCACGCTGGCGGAAGCGCTTGGCGAGACCCTGTCGACGTTGAACCGGGGCTTCCGCTACGAGATCGACGAGTCGACCGACCGCATCATCACCACCATCATCGACCGGCAGACGCAACAGGTGGTTCGCCAGATTCCGCCCGAGGAAATCGTGCAAGTGTCGCGGCGGCTGCGCGACCTCATCGGCGTGCTCCTGGACATCGAAGTGTAGGAGAAGCAAACCGTGGCAGGCTTGTTCAACATAGGCGGACTGATTTCGGGTCTCGACACCAACACCATCATCCGCCAGCTTATGGAAATCGAACGCCAGCCGGTGACGCGCATCAAGAGCCGGGTGAGCGCATTGGAGAAAGAGCGCGACGGCATCCGCGACCTCCGGACCCAGTTGCTCACGCTGCGCAGCCGTCTGCAGGATTTCCGGCTGGACTCGGTGTTCAGCCAGCACACCGCCAAATCCAGCGAGGAAAAGGTGGCGACGGCCACCGCGGGCGCCAACCCCGTGGTGGGGTCCTACACGGTGAACGTGACCCGACTGGCCAGCGCGACGTCGGCCGTGAGCGCCGCTTCGCTGGGCGCGGCCATCGACCCCGACGCGGCGCTCAACGCGAGCGGGATCAGCACCGAGGTCAGCGGCACCAAGTTCTCGATCAACGGCGTGCAATTCACCTTCGACCCGGCCGCGCACAGCCTCCACGACGTGCTGGACATGATCAATTCCGGCGGCACGGGGGTGACGGCCTCGTACGACGCGACTTCCGACAAGGTGACCCTGACGAACACCGACCCGGGCGACACGAGCATCATCATCCTCGGCGGCAGCGACGACGACAGCAACCTGCTCGACGTGCTGGGCCTCCGCCAGGCGACCCAGTCGACCAACGGCAGCGGCTCGACCGAGGTCACCAGCACCCGCAACCTCGGGTCCATCGATCCGTCCGAAGACCTCGGGGCGGTCCGGTTCCGCGGCGGTCCGGCGACTTCCGGAACCTTCCAGATAAACGGCGTCACCATCACCGTCGATACGGCGACGGACTCGGTGGCCGACGTGATTCAGCGGATCAACGATTCCGACGCCCAGGTCACGGCCAGCTACGACACGGCCACGGACACGGTGCGGCTCGTGTCGGACGTGCTGGGCAGCCGCACCATCCGGTTCACCTCGGGCACCAGCAACTTCCTCGAGGTGACGGGGTTGTCGGCGGCGGTCCAGACCGCGGGCCAGGACTCCCAGTTCAGCATCAACGGCGGGCCGGTCCAGACGCGGAACACCAACGAGGTGAGCGACGCCATCGGCGGCGTGACGCTGAAGCTCCTGAGTGAAGGGACCAGCACGGTCGCGGTGGCGGCCGACGAAGACGCCATCGTCGAGAAGGTCAACGCCTTTCTCTCGGAATTCAACAACGCCGTCAACAAGATCCAGTCGCTGGTGGGAAACAACGGCAGCGCCCGGGGCGACTCGTCCCTGCGCCTTATCGAGAACTTTCTCCGGACGACCCTGTTCAGCCCGTTGAGCGGCGTCGCCGGCGACTACGCGAGCCTCGCCGAGATCGGCATCACCACGGGCAACAACTTCGATTCGACGGCCACGCCGCAGGCGCAGCTCGACAAGGACAAATTCCTCGAGGCCTTTCGCGGCGACGCGTCGAACGTGAAGAAGCTGTTCACCAACGAGGACGGCACCGGCATCGCCGATCAGTTGTTCTCGTACCTGGACGGCATCACGTCGACGACGGGCTTTCTGTACGAGCGGGTTAAGTCGAACGGCACAATTGACGAACAGATATCCGCATACAACGACCGCATCACGCGCATGGAAGAGCGCCTGGTGCAACGCGAAGCGCGGCTGCGGTCGCAGTTCACCCAGTTGGAGATGATGAGCTCGACGTACCAGGCCGAGGCCTCGTCCCTGGCGTCGCTGAGCACCGCATTCCTGCGGTTCTAGAGCGGGCGCCGAAGGAGAGAACGGAGGCGGACATGCCTCCGGAACGGACATGCGGCATCACGGGCGCCGCGAATCGATTCGGAGCCGGCGTTCCGAGACCGGATACAACGCGGTGAAGGGGAGTGTAGTTATGGCGACAAGCGCGGCCCAATACAATCCGTACAAGCGGGTGGACGTCGAAACGGCATCGCAGGGCAAACTGATTGTGATGTTGTTCAACGGAGCCATCCAGCGCGCGGAGGAGGCGCGACGGCAACTCGAGCGGGGCCGCAACGATGCGGTCCACAACAACCTCGTGCGCGCCCAGGAGATCATTGGCGAGCTGCGCGGCGCCCTGAACATGGGAGCGGGAAGCGTCGCCGAGAACCTGGACCGGCTGTACGAGTACCAGCAGCACCTGTTGATCCAGGCCAACCTGCGCAAGGACCCCGCCCCCATCGGCGAATGCGTCGCCCTGTTGTCCGAGCTGCGCGACACGTGGCAGGAGCTCTTCGAGCAGGTCCGCCGGCAGGCCCCGGAAGCCGCGCCCCGGGCCAACCACCACGGGGCCTCCCTCATCAACGTCCAAGGCTGATTCGTCCGGCGTGACGGCGGTACGCACGCCGAACGACCGCGGGGCCGGTCCCCGAAGCGGCATAACCCGACCCGCCGCCTTCGGAGCCGGCCCCGCCCGTTTTTTATGGGTTGGCCACCCTGGTCAGGGCGTTTTGCTTCTTTTTTCGGGGCGGAACGCCCAAGCCACCGCCGTGATAAGGCGAAATTTGACGGTGTATCGGCGGGTGGGGTATAGTTAGTTCTCTGTTCCCCGGGTATCGGTTGACGCACATGCGGGCCGATGACTTGGGGGCGGAGGGCTGTTCACAGCGGAAATCGGGTCTCACTCGTCGCTGTGAAAAGCGTAACGCCGCCGCGGCGGGCCTGTGGGGAAAGTAGGGTCCGTCCAAACGGCGCAGGGGGAACCAAACCGGCACCATCGGGGTAACCGCCCCGGGACGGGGTGTGAACCGACGGTCCGGCAGGGGGAATCCAACCATGGATTACTTCTTTGTGCTGGCCCTTGCAGGGTTGGCAGCGGGACTGGTGTGCTCGGGGCTGGTGGCATCGTGGCTGGTGGCGCCGCGCCGTCCGGGGGCCATCAAGAACTCACCGTACGAATGCGGCGAGCAGCCCATCGGGGGAGCCTGGATCCAGTTCAACGTGGGGTACTACCTTTTCGGGCTTTTGTTCCTGGTTTTCGACGTAGAAGCGGCTTTTCTGTATCCGTGGGCGGTGGCCTTCCGCCAGGTGGGCTGGGTGGGCCTGCTCGAAGCGGGCATCTTCCTTCTCATCCTGATTGCGGGCCTGGCGTACGCGTGGAAAAAGGGAGCCCTGGAATGGGTATAGGAATCGAGCGCCTTCCGGGGATCGTGGAGAAGTATCCCGGCGGCACCCTGATGGTGACGAGCCTGGACTGGGCGTTGAACGTCTCCCGCGCGAACAGCCTGTGGCCGCTGACCTTCGGCACCAAATGCTGCGCCATCGAGATGCTGATGGCCACGGGGGCGTCGCACCAGGACCTTTCGCGGTTCGGAGCGGAAGTGGCCCGGGCGTCGGTGCGCCAGGCGGACCTGATGGTCATCGCCGGGGCCATCGTGAAGAAGATGGCGCCGCGGATGCGGGTGCTCTACGAGCAGATGGCGGAGCCTCGCTACGTCATCGCCACGGGCTCGTGCGCCATTTCGGGCGGACCCTTCATGTACAACTCCTACACGATCGTGCGGGGGGCCGACGAGGTGGTGCCCGTGGACGTGTACGTGCCGGGGTGTCCGCCGCGTCCGGAGGCCTTCTTCTGGGGCCTTTTGAAACTCCAGAAGCTGATTAAGGAAGGCGAATCGATTCGGGAACCGGGGATCCGGCGGAAACCCGTGGTGGCGGCGCTGCCGGCGGGCGTGACGGAAAGCGACATCCGCCGCGAGATCCGCCAGGCCCTCGAGGCGGAGAACGTGGTGGATGTGGCGCAGGCCGCCGAGAGCAAGGTGTGGGCGGGGAAGGTGAAAGAATGGATGCGCAAGAGCTTCTCGCGCTCGTGACGACGATGGGGGCGGAAGCGGCCCCGAGCGGATCGTCGGGTCAGGCGGCGGTGCGGGCGCCCCTCGAGGCCCTGCCGGCATTCCTGCGGCGGCTGCGCGACGACCCGCGACTGGCTTTCGACCTGCTCCTGACGCACACGGCGGTGGACCGACCCGACGAGGGCCGGTTCGAGCTGGTCTACATGCTCTATTCGACGCAACACGGCCACTACCTGCGGGTGAGTTCCGACGTATCGCGGGAGGACCCGGTGGCTCCCACGGTGAGCGGGATCTGGCCCATCGCCGAGTGGCAGGAACGGGAAGTCTACGACCTCTTCGGCATCGCCTACGACGGCCACCCCGACCTGCGCCGGATCTTCCTGGAAGACGACTGGGTGGGCCACCCCCTGCGCAAGGACTACCGGGACGACTACATGCTGGAGCGGCCGAAATGAGCGTGATCGTTCGCACCCTCGACGAGATACTCCAGGCCGCGGCCGGAGAAAACGGGCGCCACACCACCCAGGAATACTACGTGAACATGGGGCCCCAGCACCCCATCGCCCACGGATCCCTGCGCCTGGTGGTGCGCCTCGACGGCGAGACGGTGAAGGAAGTCATCCCCGTGCCGGGCTACGTTCACCGCGGCATCGAAAAGATGTGCGAAGACCTCAACCCGCGCCAGATCGTCCATCTCTCCGACCGGCTGGACTACCTGTCGGCCCTGATGAACAACTGGGCGGTGGCACGGGTGGTGGAGCGTGCGGCGGGGATCGAGGTGAACGAGCGCATCGAGACCATCCGCACCCTGATGGCGGAGTTGCAGCGGCTCCAGAGCCACGTCATGTGGTGGGGCGTGACGGGGATGGATCTGGGGGCCTTCACGGCCTTCCTCTACGGTTTCCGGGATCGGGAGATAATCGGGGAACTCTTCGAGGAGACCATCGGCGCCCGGCTCACCATGAATTTCATCCAACCCGGGGGGCTGATGTACGACATCCCGGCCGGATTCGATCGCAAGGTCAAGGAAGTGCTCCGGTACCTGCGGCCGATCCTGGATGAATACGACACGCTCCTCTCGGGCAACGTGATCCTTCAGGAACGCCTGCGCGACATCGGGATACTGCCGGCGGAGCGGGCCATCGCCCTGGGATGCACGGGCCCGGTGCTGCGGGCCAGCGGGGTGCCCCACGACCTGCGCAAGCTGGAGCCCTACGGGGCCTACGGGCGGGTCGCCTTCGAGGTGGCCGTGGGCGAGCGCGGCGATTGCTGGGCCCGATA
>CAYVOE010000110.1:0-1572 GCA_964452795.1 uncultured Nitrospiraceae bacterium | reverse complement strand
CGGCAAGAATGGCGACTGCTATGACCGCTTCCTGATCCGCATGCAGGAAATGCGCGAGTCCATCCGCATCGTCGAGCAGCTCATCGAAGACATCCCCGAAGGGCCTCATTCGGTGGTGCGCTACAGCACGCCGCTCGAGTTGGCAGAGGGAATGCACTACGAACAGGTGGAGACGGCCCGGGGCGTACTGGGGGTGCTCCTGGTGGCCGACGGGAAAAGTGAAAAACCCTGGCGCCTCCACTTCCGTTCGCCGAATTTCAACAACCTGTGGGCCGTGACGGCCATGGCCCCGGGATGGCGCATCGCCGACATCATCGCGATCCAGTCCAGCCTGGATCTGGTCATACCGGACATCGACCGTTAGGGGGGATCCGCCTTGACGTCTTATATTGCCGTGGGGTACCGACTGGCCGCGGAGGGCCGCACCCTCGCCGATCGGGCGGCCGAAGCCCTGCCGGAAAGCCCGGCGACGGCGATCCTGTACCTGGGCCTGGGCATGGCGGCCATCGTGTTTCTGGTCACCTTCCTGGGGCTGGTGCTGATCTACGCGGAGCGCAAGATCGCCGCCCGGTTTCAGTGCCGCGTGGGGCCCATGCGCGTGGGGTATCACGGCGTGCTTCAGACGGTGGCGGATACGCTGAAGCTGTTGGCCAAGGAAGACATCGTGCCGCAACGGGCGGATCGGCTGCTGCACGCGCTGGCGCCGATCCTGTCGCTGCTGGTGCCGGTGCTGGTCCTGGCGGTCCTGCCCTTCAGCCCCGGACTCCAGGTCATCGATTTGAACATCGGCGTGCTGTTCATCACGGCGGTGAGCGGGTTCGGCGTCATGGGCATCCTCCTGGGCGGCTGGGCGTCGAACAACAAGTGGTCCATGATCGGGGCCATGCGGGCCGGGGCCCAAATCATCTCCTACGAGGTGTCGGCCACGCTGGCGCTGCTCGTGGTAGTGCTGTTCGCGGGGACCCTTTCGCTGACGGGCATCGTGGAGAGTCAGCAGGAAGGATGGTGGATCTGGCGGGCCCACGGCGTGGGGCTGGTGGCCTTCGTGATCTTCGTCATCGCGTCGACGGCCGAGATCAACCGGACGCCCTTCGACATTCCCGAAGGCGAATCGGAACTGACCGCGGGGTTCCACACGGAGTACTCGGGCCTGCGGTTCTCCTTCTTCTTCCTGGCGGAATTCATCAACATGTTCGTGGTGTCGGCCCTGGCGTCGACCCTGTTCCTGGGCGGATGGATGCCCTTTCACATCGGGGGATGGACGGAGTTCAACCGCGTCATGGACGCCATCCCCCCCGGCCTGTGGTTCATCGGCAAGTCCGCCTTCATCGTCTTCGTCATCATGTGGTTCCGCTGGACCTTCCCCCGGCTGCGGGTGGACCAGCTCATGCACCTGGAATGGAAGATCCTGCTGCCCGTGGGGTTCGCCAATCTCGTGACTGCGGCGGTTGTGGTGCTCGGCGAACTGTACTTCTTCCCCGGAGCCGCCTAGGGAAGGGAGAGACCTATGGCTTATCTTGATGTGAAAGCGGTGCGCCGGGAAACCCGGACCTTCGCCGGACAGACGGTGCC
>CAYVOE010000109.1:12105-12723 GCA_964452795.1 uncultured Nitrospiraceae bacterium | reverse complement strand
GATCCCGGTGGCGATGCGGTTGGAACGCTCTGGGGCATGGAGCAGGATTTCACGGCGATGATCAACAGAGTCGCCGCCAAACCGCCGACGCCCGAGCAGAAGGTGTGCCTGGGCGCCAAGCTGTCGGTGCCCATCTCGTACGTCTACAACGCGTACTTCGCCACCACCCAGTCCCAGGTTCTGGATTGCCAACTCTCGTTGCTCTACCTTGGGTTGGGCGCGCTCGGATCGCCCTATCGCCCCTGCGGTTCGTTCCGCTACATCGAGAACTGGCCTGCGGGGAGCCTCACGGGGGTGGACGCCTCGTGTTTCCCGACCAAAGGCATCACCACCTCGGAGTGCGACGGCCTGGTTCCCGGGCGTGACGACGTTGCCACGGTCTACGGTCACTGGCAGTCGTACAACACCTTCGACGACGACGGCGTCAGCCGTCTTCCCGCCCGATACATGCGTCTGAAGGACGGCATCGAGCGCTTCGCCATTACCGACATCAACAACCCCGCCGCGGCCGCCAAAGCCCAGAGCGAAATCTTCGTGATGTGGGACGCGTACAGCAACAGCGTGACCTACACGAGCCAGTTCGAGGGCTTGGCCGCCACGGGCGTACTCCACTTCAAC
>CAYVOE010000109.1:1826-12095 GCA_964452795.1 uncultured Nitrospiraceae bacterium | reverse complement strand
ACGTGCTCTATATGGACGGGCACGTGGAATTCGTGAAGCTCGAGGGAAGGCCGCCGATGCGCCTTCAGACCCAGTTGCCGCAAGCCATGGCCTCGCCCAGTTGGTGGAACCAGGAACTGGCGCTCTTCGGAGGCATGGGCTGATACTCATCCTTTGACACCGTTTGCGCTGCCCGGTCCCTCCTTGGGGGATCGGGCAGCCTCTATCCAACCATCGCGGAGCGGATAAGGAATGAGACTACCGATGTTGAAGGAATTCTTGAGACGATCGTCGACGCTGGCGGTTCTGGCCGGGCTGTTGATTTCCGTGTGCGGGGGAGCCTGCAGCTCGAAAGAAGTCACCGTTACCGAGCAGGATCTACAGAAACAATACGAGCAGCTTTCTCCGGAAGAGCGGGAACAGGTCCAAAGGAGCCAGGAGGCCATTACTTCGACACCGACACCGACGGCCGCGCAGGGCATGTCGGAACAACAGCAACAAGAGGTGAACGAGGCCCTGCGCATGGCCCTTCCCCCGCCGGCCCCGGTCGCGCAGTAGGGCCACTCGATCCGAATCCTGCCTGCAGGAAGACTTCCACAGGGCCTCCGCCACGGGGGCGTGAATCAGCGGTAGCACGCCCCGTCTGCAATCAACGGTCCCATTCTTTGCGGTCTCCGGATGACCCAAGAGCCGGATCGACCACGAGGAAAGGCTTTGACTTCAGGGGTCGAGGCTCGACACAAGCCCGATGAACCGCACGAAATCCATCTCGCGGAAAGGAGCAACGATCGTGTTCATCAAGCGTCCAGCAACCGGCCTGCGGCCTCTCGTCCTGTTCCTGGCAGCGATTTTGCCGGCGTCTTTGGCCGGGGCCCAGGCCGATGCTCCGGCCTCGCCGCCGCTCCGGCTCGAGAACGACGCGGCCGTGTTCAACTTCGACCCGGCTTCCGGCGCGCTGGTGGAAATCACCAACAAGGCGGCGGACAACACGCTGACCCTGCCGGAAGACGCCTCCGCGCCCCTGTTCATATGGGTCGGCACGGAAGACGACCTCGAGGGCGTTCCGGCCCGGGTGGCGCGAGGAAAGCAGACGCTGAGCGCCCACCGCGCGTACACCTACGACGGCGGCCGGGGACTGGAACTGGTCTGGACGAGTCTCAAGGCAGAGGATGGGGTTGACTCGGAGGTGGGTGTCCGCACGCATTGCGAGCTGGACGACGGGTCCCCCTTCCTCCGCCTGCGCACCCACGTGGTGAACCGCGGCGACCGCCTCGTCACGGGGATCTTTCTCGGGATCGACGGCCTGCCGCCCGTGGCGGAGGCGGACCGGGAAGTCTTCTCCGTGCCCGCGGGCATGGGGCAGCAGACGCCTAACCCGCGCGCCGAGCTCACGGACCAGGAACTGCTGTACACCTCGCCGCCCACGGTGCCCCGGGGCCTCTTCTGCCAGTGGCTCGACGTAAGCGGGGCCGACCGCGGCTTCGGCACGGGCTACCTCAACCGGCGCAGCATGGACATGCTGGCCGACGCGCGCTTCGAATCCAATCGGTCGCGCCTGGGCTGGCGCCTGTTCCGGCTCGAAGGCACCTGGACCTTCATGGACGACATCAAGGATCCCCTCATCTATCCGCTTCAGCGGGGCGAGGATTTCGTCAGCGACGACTGGTTCCTCGGCCTCCACGACGGCGACTGGCATAACACGGCCGACCGGTACCGCCGCGAATACGAGCGCGTCTTCGCCGGCGACTTCCTCCCCTGGGAGGAGGTGAGCCCCCTCGTGAAGGCCACGGACATGGTGCTCAACATCTCCGCCGCCTGGGGCGTCATGTCCGAGGACAAGGTTCACCACGACATGGAGCGCGGCGAACTGCGGGTGCCGTTCCTCGAGGTGCCCGACCGCATGCAGGAGCTCATCGACAAGCTCGGCGTGGAACCGAACCACTGCCTCATGGTCATGCTGGGCCAGGCCACCCACTGGGGCATCTACAAGCTGCCCGACTACTTCCCGGTCAACGCCGAGGCGGGCGGTCCCGAGGCCTTCAAAGACATGATCCGGCGCCTGCGCGAGGACATCGGCATCGTGGGCACCCATTTCTACGTCCACATGGCCTTCAACCATCCCGACGCCACCCACTACGCCGCCCAGGCGGACACGGGCTGGACAGCCAACATCTACGCGAACTACGACCACCTGGGCCGCATCGCCTGTCAGGACAGCCCCGACTGGTGGAGCCATTGGAGGGACAACATCATCCCGAACTTCGTTGAAGCGGGCGCCTCGGGGTGGGAGGTCGACGAAGGCTTCGGCCACCACTTCATCTGCGACCACCCGGGACACCTCCACGGCCTGAGCGCCGAGAGCATTCTGACGGCCCAGCCGCGGGGCTCCCTGCGCATCTTCCGGGCCTGGCGCGAAGCCGCCGGACCCGAGGCCTACCTCGAGTGTGAAGGCGGCAGCGACGTCGGCGCGCGCCACTGCGACCTGTGGGAGGCCGGCGCCAGCGGACCCATGGAGATCGTGCGCTACACCCATCCGGACAAGCTGGTGACCTGCTTCGCGAGCTCCCCGAAGGACGCGTTGCGCGCCTTCGTCTACGGCATGCACATGCTCGTGACCTACAACAAGGGACAGATCATCCCGCCGGAGTACCACCAATTCGTGGCCCTGCGCAAGGAACTGCGCGAGCAGAGCGCCCCCGGCTACCCCCAGGCCTTCCGCGACGACCGCGGCCTTACTTCACCCGGCGCCGGCCTTGTGGCCAAGGTATACGCCGACGACGCCGGAATCACCGTGGCCTACTACAGCGAAGAGGCCGTGCAGGGCGAAGTGACGGTGGATTGCGCGGCCCTGGGCCATCCCGAATGGGGCATCAAACGACAGGCGGTCGACCTCGCTCCCCTCGAAGCAGGCTACTTCATCATCCGCTGAGAAGGAAAAATTGGCGCGGGGCACCGGTTGCTGCGGTCTGCAGGGAGGAAGATGGTGTCTCGCGGCGGACCGGTGTCCCTTTCGTCGGAGACGGAGACGAAGGGGAACGATGGAAACGCCGCGCCGGATGTCCCGCGCCAACTATGAATGCACGCTCCGTTGTCCTCGGAGCGGTATGGCCTGTGCGTCACCGTGCCGGGTCGCTCACAAGGTCCCGGGCCCGTTCCCGCCTCCGGGAACGGGGAGCATGGGCGTCCCCAACCGGAACCGCTCGCAACCCATGGGCAGAAATCCCTCGGCGATGGCGGTGGCGTGCGAGGCGGGCCGCCCCGCGGTGTCGGCGGAAAGCAGGTTGATGAGCTCGGGCGCGGGGTGGCGCCCCACCACGGCGGCCACCGCGTTCCCCACGTGCCGGCTCGAGAGGACCTGGCGCTTGACGGCGGCCCGCTCGATCTTCCGGGCCGCGGCCGTGCCCTGCCGCGCCACCACGATCTTCATGGGCGTCCCGCCGCACTCGTAGAGCAGGTCGACCACGGGTTCGGACTTGTAGGTCACCTCGCGCGCGCCGAGCATGAAGGCGCGGCGGATGTGTCCGCCCGCGGATTCGGGTGTCTGCAGCCGCACAGCGAGTCGATGGTCGTGGAGAAAGGTCTCCGCTCCGTTCGCATCCACCTCGACGGGAACCCAGTCGCCGGGAAGCTCCGAAAGAAATGCCGGGTGGGCCTCGTTCCACACCACGGCCCCCACGGCCACGGATACCGTGAGCAGGGCCGCCGCCCCGGCCAGAGGCCACAGGCCGTAGCGAAGCCGACGCGCCAGAGACGCCCGCGAACCGCCCGAGTGCGTTCGGACGCGCTGACGGATGCCCTCCCACAGCGCGTCCGGACACCCCGGCCCGTTCCTCAGGGCCTCGCCCAGCGCATTCTCGAAGCGCATCTCGCCCGACAGCCGCGCCCGTTCCGAGGGCGTCAGGGACCGGTCGAGCTCGGCCGCCTCGGCGGCGGACAGTTCGCCGTCGATGTAGGCCGACAGTATGCGGTCATCCAAGCGCTTCATGGGTCGGTCCGTCCAGGGTCTTGCGGGTGTTACGCTGCACCAGCCGGGGATAGGCGCGGGCAAAACCGCGCTCCTGTGCGTACACCAGCAGCTCCTTTCTCAGCTTGGCCCGGCCCCGCGACAGGTGGGTCATCACGGTGCCCACGGGCATCTCCAATATGTCGGCAATCTCCCGATACGAGAACTTTTCGGCCGCCCGGAGCAGGATGCACGACCGCTCCGCCAGCGACAGGTGGCTCAGGGCCTGGTTCACCTCGTCTCCGCACTGCTCGAGAAAGGCCGAGGGATCGCGCAGCACGTCGCCGTAGCCCGGGTTCCGGTCCATGGCCACCAGGTTCGGTTCCACCGCGTCCAGCGGCTCCATGGCCCGCTTCGTCTCCCGGTTCGCCACGTAGCACTTGTTCGTGAGGATCCGGTACATCCAGGCCCGGAAGTTGGTTCCCGGCGTGAACTTGTGACGATTCTCGAAAGCCGCCAGGACCGCCGACGCGAACACGTCGTCCGTCATCCCCGAATCCCAGGCCATGCGCCGCACGTACCGGCAGAATTCGTGGCGATGCCGCTCGACGAGCTTTAGGAATTCTTCCTTGCGCATCACGTCTGCTGTATTCGGTTCCGGACCCGGCCCATGTCAACGGTGTCTGTTAAGCCAACAGCGGGAGGCGCCGGGTTCTTACCGCCTTCAAACGGTTCGGTCGGAATGAATCTCCGCACCATGAAAAAAGGGACGCGACCCGAGCGGGCCGCGTCCCCGAGGAATGCGGTACGATGCGGTGCTGTGTCAGCCCTGGCCGTGGAAGATGAGGGGGCCGTAGGGCGACCCGACCTGGCCGAGCTTCTGGGCCGGGAGCAGGTGGGGCGCCAGGGGCGTGAGGTCCACGCCGTTGACGTTGGCGTAGGCCTCGGGCGAACCCTCGTTGTTGCGCGACCGGGCGCGGAAGTCAAAATCCAGCAGCCCGTTATCGTTCAGATCGCGCGTGGCCAGGTAATAGGCCCGCAGCCCGTTGACGTGGTAGCGCAGCACGTGGTCGAGCTCGTCCACGCCGGGCAAGGGGGGCGGCGTGGCGATGCCGCCGGTGCTGCCGCCGGGACCGACGCTGATGATCACATAGGCATCGTAATACGGCGGCGGCGTCTGACGGGCGATGGGCTCGAGCCAGGGATCGGTCCAGTCCCATTCCATGGCATAGATGCGCTCGGGGTCGTACTGACCGCCGATCTGGGTCTCGAAGTAGCTCTTGACCCGCCGTGCCTGTTCCTTGTTCACCGGGATGTAGATGAAGGGGCGCACCGTGTTGTACGGCTGGGCCGGAGGAATCAGGCCGCCCGGCTGGGGATAAAGCGTGGTCGTGTTATCCCAGAACCGGTAGTTGCCGGGGCTGATCTCGCCGGGGATGGGCTCGAACTCGAAGAGATCGATGACGTTGTTACGATCCGAATCGAAGCTCTCCGACCAGTTGTGGTCATAGAGGTCTTCGACCTTATAGGCATTGATGCGGCTGGTGTAGGGTTCGAGGAACGCCACCTGACCCCAGGCCGCGCCGCCGTTGATGGCCGCGGTCACGTTGCCCCAGGGGATCTTCAGATACCCGTATGCGGGGGGCAGGGATCCGTGGGTGGTCTGGTAGGTGGCGAGGGAGGTCCGCAGTTGGCTGGCCTGATTTTCCGTGTCGGCGATCTTGGCCTTTTCCAGCACTCGGGGCGCCGCCACGGCGACGAGTCCGAAGAGAATGGAGATGATCGCGATCACGGTCAGCAATTCGATCAGGGTGAAGCCCCCTCTCTGCTGGGTCCGCATGGTGTCGGCCTCCTGGTTGTGCGCCCTATTAGGCTCGTTTTGTCCGATCCCGGGGCTTCGGCAACTTTCCGATCCGACGCTCCCGCGGGACTCCTGAGAGAGACACCGGGGCATGCCGCAACGGCGTCCCCCGGCCACTCCGAAGACTTCATCCCCTGCCGGTCACACAGGGCCTACGGTAAGTTGATGATACCATTCCGGCAAAAAGGCGTCAAATGGAGTTGCCTTGAAAATACAGGGGTTGTGACATACCATTTGTCGTTCGGTTTTCGAATCTGAACTGCGAAT
This sequence comes from uncultured Nitrospiraceae bacterium, assembly GCA_964452795.1. GTDB lineage: Bacteria > Hydrogenedentota > Hydrogenedentia > Hydrogenedentales > SLHB01 > CAYVOE01. The sequence continues at coordinate 6,045 of CAYVOE010000109.1, read as the reverse complement.
AATGAGCGATAATACTCTAACGAGACTCAATCCGGCCCAGCGCAAGGCGGTCACCGAAGGCGACGGCCCCACCCTGGTCCTGGCCGGCGCGGGTTCCGGGAAAACCCGGGTCATCGTCGAACGGCTGGCCTACCTGGTGGGCGAGCGCGGGGTCGATCCGCGCAATCTGCTGGCGGTCACCTTTACCAACCGCGCCGCCGACGAGATGCGTTCCCGCGTGGCCCAGCGCCTGGGGATGGCCCGGCTCGCCGCGTGGGTGGGCACCTTCCACGGCTTCGGTCTCTTCGTGCTGCGCCGCGAGATCGAGGCCCTCGGCCGCTCGAAGAATTTCACCATCTTCGACGACGCCGACCAACTCTCTTTGATGAAGCGGCTGGCCGCGGACCTGCCGCGCAATCTGCCTAAAGTGTCTCCCCGCGAGGCCTTGCAATGGATCAGCGGCTTCAAGCAGGACCTCCGCACGCCCGGCGACGAGTCGACGGGCCGGCCGGAAGACGAGACCTTCCGCGCGCTCTGGCACGCGTACCACGACGCGCTGGTTCGGGCCGACGGGGTCGATTTCGACGACCTGCTGGTGCTGACGGCGCGCCTCCTCGACGAACATCCCGACGTGCGGGAGAAGTATTCCCGGCGGTACCGCTACGTCCATGTCGACGAGTACCAGGACACCAACCGGGCCCAGTACCGCATCGCCCGGCGCCTCAGCGAGTCCCACGGCAACCTCTTCGTGGTGGGCGATGAGGACCAGAGCATCTACTCGTGGCGGGGCGCCGACATCGACAATATTCTCAATTTCGAGCGCGACTTTCCGGGTGCGCAAATCATCCGGCTCGAACAGAACTACCGCAGCACCCCCCAGATCCTCGCCGCGGCCAACGCCGTCGTCGCCAACAACGCCCAGCGTCTCGGAAAGACCCTGCGGACCGATGGGCCGAAGGGACCGGCCGTCCGGTTCTACCACGCTCGGGACGGCGAGGACGAGGCCCGCTTCGTGGCCGACGAGATCGCCGGAGGCGAGACGGCCCCCCGCGACATCGCGGTGCTGTACCGCACCAACGGCCAGGCCCGGCTCATCGAGGAGGCCCTGCGCCGGAAGGGCCTCGCCTATAAGGTCGTGGGCGGCGTGTCGTTCTACGGGCGCAAAGAGATCAAGGACCTGGTGGCCTACCTGCGGCTCCTGGTGAACCCGAGCGACGACGTGTCGCTGCGGCGGGTGTTGAACGTGCCGCCCCGGGGCATCGGGGGCGTGACCCTCGAGCGGATCGAGGAGTACGCCACGCTGCGGGGAACGCCCCTGTTCCAGGTGCTGCGCGACGTGGAGCACGACCAGACCCTCCCCGCCCGGGCCCGGTCCGCCATGGCGGACTTCGTGCACCTCATCGACGACTTGGCCCTGGAAGCGCGGGACGCGAAGGTGGCGCCGCTGGTGAAAGCCCTGCTCGATCGGACGGGCTACCGGGAATACGTCGAGAAGTCCGACGAGCGGGACTACAAGACGCGGCTCGAGTTCGTCGACGAGTTCCTCTCGGCCTGTACGGAGTACGACCAGAAGGGCGGTCAGAACCTGTCGGCGTTCCTGCAGGAATTCGCCCTGGTGAGCGATCTCGACACCTATAAATCGGACGATCCGGGCGTCACGCTCATGACGGTGCACAGCGCGAAGGGCCTTGAGTTTGACGAGATCTTCCTGATAGGTTTGGAAGAGGGCTTGTTGCCCCACGCCAGCGCGCTGGAATCGGATCGGGAGCTCGAGGAAGAGCGTCGCCTGTGCTACGTGGCCATGACGCGGGCGCGGCGGCGCTTGACGCTGACGGCGGCCCAGGCCCGGGTGGTCTACGGCTCGCACCAGCGCAACGAGGTCTCCCGCTTCATCGAAGAGATCCCCCGGGGATCCCTCGAGTGGTGCGGGTTCGAAGACCCCGAACCCCGGACGATGGCCCGGCCCACGGCGCCGCGGGCCGAGTCCGGACTGCTGAAAATGGGCACTCGGGTGCGCCATGCCCAGTTCGGGAACGGCGTGGTGATGTATACCAAAGGATCGGGCGACAAGCAGCGGGTCCGGATCCGGTTTGAAACCGGCCGGCTGCGCGAGTTCATGGTCAGCCACGCGCCCCTCGAGATCATCGAGGGCCGCAAGCACGGTTGAAGGCCCGCTCCCGACCGTTCGAGCGCCAGAAGCGGCGCGAGACCGTCTGATTCGAACGCATGAATAAGGATACGACCTTGGGTAGCGGAGGAGGTACGGCGGCTTTGACGCTGGACGAGTTGCGCGCAAAAATCGACGCCATCGACATGCAGGTCCTGCAGTTGCTCAACGAGCGGGCCCGCTGCGCCATGGCCATCGGAGACATCAAGCGCTCCAGCGATTCCGTGTACTACGTGCCCGAGCGCGAGAAGAAGGTGTACGACGAGCTGCGGCGGCGCAACCCGGGTCCCCTGCCCGACCGCGCGGTCCGCTCGATCTACCGCGAGATCATCAGCGCCATGCGGGCCCTCGAGAAGGCCATCTCCGTGGCCTTCCTCGGCCCCCGCGACACCTTCAGCCATATGGCGGCCCAGCGGATCTTCGGCGGCATGGCGGAATACCACCCCCTGCCGTCGGTGCCGGACATCTTCACGGAAGTCGAGCGCAAACGGATCGACTACGGCGTGGTCCCCGTCGAGACCGCCATGAGCGGCGGCGTCAGCGACACCCTCGACCGGTTCATGACGTCGGAGCTCACCATCGTCAACGAAGTGATGATGCACATCACCCAGAACCTGTTGTCGAACACGCCCCTCGAGGGCATTCGCAAGGTCTACTCGAGGCCCCAGCCCTTCGTTCAGTGCCGGACCTGGCTGCGGGCCAACCTGCCCCACGCCGAGCTCATCGAGACGTCGAGCACGTCCGAGGCCGCGCGCATCGCCGCCAACGAAGAAGGGGCCGCGGCCATCGCCAGCGAGTTGGCGGCAGACACCTACGGGCTCCAGGTCGTGGCGTCGGGCATCGAAGACGCCGCCCACAATTTCACCCGCTTCTTCGTCATCGGCCATCAGATGCCGAAACCGACGGGCCACGACAAGACGTCTATCCTCTGCGCCATCAAGGACCGGCCGGGCGGGCTCTACTCGCTGCTCCTGCCGCTGGCGTCGCGAGGGCTCAACCTCACCCGGATCGAGTCGCGGCCTTCCCAGAAGAAGGCCTGGGAATACGTGTTCTTCATCGACATGATCGGCCACGTCGAGGAGCCCCGGGTGAAGGACGCCCTCGAGAGCGTGGCCAAACAGTCGAGCGAACTCAAGGTGTTAGGGTCTTATCCCCATGGAGAAGTGGAAGAGTAGTGGCCATTGACGGGGGATTCGCGGCCCGTGGCCCGGGCGGGGGCCTTCTCGGCCGATCCGGGAAATTCCGATCGGTTCCGGCTCGGCGCACGAGGCTATGCCTCCGCACGACGGCCCAACCCCCGTTGCCGGTCACTGCCTTCAAAGGAGAGCGAGACGTGGTCAAGAAGATACTCATCGCGGGAGCCGTGGTCGCCGTGGCCGTTGTGGGCATCGCCTACGCGTACCGGTTTCAGACGCATCGCATGACGCCCGAGCGGCTGCGGGAGATGGCCGAGGCCGAGACCCGGGTGAACCAGGCCCAGAGCCAGGAGATGCTGCTGGCCCAGGCCGACGGCGAGGCGAGCAAGGAACCGTTCCAGGTGAAGTTCCACACCACCGCGGGCGACATCCTGATCCGGGTCAACCCGGAGTGGGCCCCCCTGGCCGCCCAGCGCTTCCGCCAGCTCGTGGACATCGGCTTCTACGACAACGCCGCCTTTTTCCGGGTGATCCCCGGGTTCGTGAACCAGTTCGGCATGGCGGCGGATCCGCAGTTGACGGCCCAGTGGCAGTCGCGCAACCTGCAGGACGAAGCGCCGCGCGAGTCCAACAAGCGGGGCACCCTGGCCTTCGCCAAGAGTCAGTTGCCCAATTCGCGATCCACCCAGGTGTTCTTCAACGTCGCCGACAACAACGGCTCGTCCCCCATGACCAGCAACCTCGACGCCATGGGATTCGCGCCCTTCGCCGAGGTGGTCAGCGGCATGGACGTGGTGGACACCATCAACGCCACGGGCGTCGAGGCCGACCAGGGAACCCTTGCCCGGGCCGGCAACGCCTACCTCAAGCAGGCCTATCCGAACATGTACTACATCGAGTCCGCCACCATCGTCGAGGAGCCGGAGAAAGCTCCCGA
>CAYVOE010000109.1:0-1726 GCA_964452795.1 uncultured Nitrospiraceae bacterium | reverse complement strand
GCTCCCGATGCGGCCGCCGCGACGCCCCCCGCGCCGGCGGACGCGCCCGCAACCGAGCCGGCTCCGTAGCGCGGGCTCGACCGGCGAGCGGCAGGACGATATAGTACGGGGGAGTCGGGGGTCTGTTTCCGTAGCCCTTCGCCCCGTGCAAAGGGCTTGCGGCAGACAACCCCAATAGAGAAGAGCCACTGGCGGCATCGTCCAACCAATAGGGGGATTGGCTATGGGCAACATGGTGCGGTGGGGAATTCTGAGCACGGCCCGGATCGGCCGGGCCTTCGTGGCCGGCGTGGGTCTGACGGCCGACAGTTGCGTTCAGGCGGTGGCGAGCCGGGAATGGACCCGCGCCAGCGAATGGGCCAAGGAATACGGCATCCCGCGCGCCTTCGGCTCCTACGCGGAGATGCTCGAATCGGGCGAGGTGGACGCGGTCTACAACCCTTTGCCCAACAGCCTCCATTGCGAATGGACCATTCGCGCCCTCGAAGCGGGGCTCCCGGTGCTCTGTGAAAAACCCTTCGCGGCCAACGCGGACGAGGCGCGCCAAATGGCCGAGGCCTCGCGCCGGACGGGCAAGCTCGTGGCCGAGGCCTTCATGTACCGGTTCCACCCGCTCTACGACCTCCTCCTCGAGACCCTCAATACGGGCGTCATCGGCGACACGGTGGCCCTGCGGGTCACGCAGAACTTCCTCATGACCGACCGCGACACCAACATCCGCGCCTCGGCGGAGCTGGCCGGCGGCGCCACCATGGACATCGGGTGCTACTGCATCAACTTCTGCCGGCGCATCGTCGGAGAAGAGCCTGCCCGGGCCTTCGCGTTCGAGCGCCGCTCCACCGTCGACGACACCCTCATGGGCTCCCTCGAGTTTCCCAACGGCGTCGTGGCCCAGTTCCAGGTGAGCATGGAGACCAACCCTTACAGCCGCGCCGAGATCCTGGGGAGCCAGGGAATGCTCATCCTCGAAACGCCCTTCTTCCCCGGCCGGAACGACACGGGATTCATCCTGCGCTGCGGCAACGACGACGAACACATCCCCGTGCCCGGCGTCGACTGCTACGCCCTCGAAGTCGAGGACTTCGTCCGGGCCCTGCGCAACAACGAGCCGCCCCGGTGGCCGGTGGACGACGCCATCCGGAACATGGCGGTCATCGACGCCTGCTACCGCAGCGCAAGGGAAGGCCGCGCCGTCGAAGTCGAAGGCTCGTGAGGGAAATTCCCCGAAGGGATACATAGGTTAGCCCGGGGTCAGCGAGCGCCACCCCGGGTCACCGGCACCCACGCCCCGTTCTTTTCCCCCGAAGGGAATACATACGCAGCACTTCAGGCCAACAATAGGGCTGGACCGTCGCGGCATCGACCTTCGCCCCACCCGTCGTAAGCCTACGAGGACTGCGCAGGACGGGGCCGTGAGGTCGCCCCTATCCGTCATCGCGAGGAGCGGACCCCTGTGGGGGTACAGACGAACGAAGAAACAGCCGGTAGCTGCACCCATGCCTTCGATGTGTACCCAGTCATAAGCGACGCGGCAATCTCCCATGAGCCAGCCATCTATGTCCGCGAAGTCCTCGTCCTACCACGGGTGAGATTGCCGCGTCGCTCTGTATAGGCGCCCACAGAGGAGGTGGGCAAGAGGCAACGTAGAATTGCCTCTCGTATGGACTCCACGGGGGCCGCTCCTACTCCGAAAACGGGGCTTGAAGCTACTATAACTGCTGATACT
>CAYVOE010000108.1:0-12731 GCA_964452795.1 uncultured Nitrospiraceae bacterium | reverse complement strand
CTACGACGGGTGAAGCGGAAGTCGGTGGCGGGACCATCCCATCCAATGGCTGACCCGAAGTGCTGCGCATATGTCCCGCGCGTTCACACTGGGATTCGCCTGGGACACAGGACCAACTCCCAGCGAGCGCGTCCGCGGGCAAGATCGACGTCTCGCCGGTCAGCGCACGGCAAGGGGCTCAATCGTCCTCGGAGAGCCTCCTCCTCTTGCGGGGCGAATGTTTCGCCTCCGCGTTGAGGCGTGGGGGGCGGGTGGCGAGGGCGGCGATACTGCGCAGGACCCTCGAGGTGACGAGGCCGCCGGGGGTGGCGATGAAGCGGGGCTGCCACTGGGGCTGGAAACGGGACACGTAGGCGCGGAGGTCGCGCAAATCGTGGAAATGCTCGCGGTGCCGGAAGGGAAGCGCAGCGATCCGGCTCCACAGCGGCGCCAGGGCGGCGGCGGCGGCGCCGGTGAGGGGCGTCGTGCCGAAGCTGAAGTGTTCGTATCCCTCCGCCCCGCCCCAGAGCATGAGCTGGACGAACAGGTAGTCGAGGATGCCTTCCGGCGCGTCGGGGTGATGACGAACGAAGTCGGCCGCGACTTCGGTCCGCTCCGCCGCGATCCACACCACGGCAAAGGCCACGATATGGCCGTCGCGCCGTGCCACGGCGACGGGTAACCGGCGCACGTAGTCTTCGACGAAACGTCCGCCGGAAAGGGCGACATCCGGCGCGTTACGGCCGGATTTCCACCGATCGGAGACGGCGCGCAGCTCGGGCAACCGCTCCGACACCTCCTCCGGCGGAAGCATCTGGAACGAGAGGCCTTCGCGCTCGAGCTTCCGCGTGGCGTAGCGGAATTCCCGCAGGGTTCCGCGGTCCAGGGAGATGTTTTCGAGGGGCACCAGGGCCTCTTCGCCGTATTCGAGCCGCGCCAGACCGATGTCCACGTACAGGGGCAGGTAGTCCTCGCGCACGTCGTAGAACACGGGCCATCCCCCGCGTTTCTCGCACAGTTCGCGGAACCGCCAAACGAGATCCACCACATCCCGCTCCGGTCCGAGCGGATCGCCCACGGCCACCCAACTGCGCCGGTGCACGCCGTAGGCGAGAAGCCCCTCCCCGCTCTCGCTGAACAGGAGGGTCTTGTCGCCCAGGAGAATCCGTCCGGCCGAGGCCACGGGCGACGCCGCGACTATCGCCCGGGCCCGTTCGAGGGCCTCTCCGCGCGGGGCCACGGGGTCGGGCGGCCGGGGCCGCAACTGCCGCACGATGAACAACACGGCGAGCACGACGGGCACGGCGAGGGAGGACCGGAGGAGCCGGGAAGCCCGGGCGTCGTGGGCGAACTGGAACCACAGGGCGTGCTCGTAATCCTCCGCGCGGTGGGTGAAGAGGCCCACCCACACCCCCGCGGCCAGCACCGCCGCCACGGCCGCGGCCCATCCCGTCGTCAGACCGGGTCGGAACATCGAGCTGGAGCGGGAGAATAGGGAACGAAACGGCAGGATCAGGGCCAGCGCCACCCCGACGATAAGGGCCTCTTCGTAGTCGAGCCCTTTAAACAGGGACGCCCCGACGCCCAGCGTCAGGAGGGCGCCGGCGGCGTAGTAGGCCCCTCGGATGCGTTCCTCGAGGGGCCGGGCGAGGAAGAGCAACAACAGGCCCGCCACGATCTGGAGGACATGGGCAATCTCGACGGCGGCCAGGGGCATCGCCGCGCGCAGGACATCGAGTCGGTTCGCGGCGGCCGGCGTGGCGCCGAGGATCACCAGCACCGCCCCGCCCGCGAAGGTGGTGACGGCCAGGATCTGGGGCGCCACCATGGGCGCCCAGGGCCCCAGCAGGCGGCCCAGGCGTCTCAGGAGCCGGCGGCTCTGGTAAACCTCGTAGCCGCCGAGAAGCAGGCCCGCCACGGCCAGGGGCAGGAAGTAGTAGATGGCCCGGAAAGCGAGGAGCGAGGCCAGGATGGCCGTGTTTTCGGCGGAGCCCGACAGGAAGAGGAGCATGATGGATTCGAATACGCCCAACCCTCCGGGCACCTGGCTGAGGATGCCGACCACGTTGGCGAGGAGGTAGATGCCGAGGAAGGCGGGATAGGAAAGGGTGGCCTGCACGGGGAGCAGGGCGTAGAGCACCCCCGCGGCGAAGAGAAGGTCCAGCGCGGCGAGGCCGATCTGGGCCAGGGCGATGCGCGGCGGCGGAAGCTGCATATCGACCCCGCGCACGCGCACCGGCGTCCGCCGCACCCCGGACAGGACGAGGTACGCGCCGACGAGGACCGCGCCGCCGATGCCGAGGGGTCGTACGTTGTCGAAGGGCAGATCGAGGTGTTCCGGCAGGGGCAGCGGCTCGGTGAGGAACGAATAGGCTCCCAGCGTCAGAAACCCCAGCCAGAAGGTCGAGATGGCGAAGGCCATGACCTTGCCGATGTCGAGGGCGGTGAGGTCCCATGCGGAGTAGATTCGGTACCGCACCGATCCGCCCGTGACCAGGGGAAATCCGCCGTTCGAGCTGAAGGCGTAGCCGACGAACCCGCCGAGGATGCTGGCGGCGTAGGGCACGGGACGATGGATGTAGCGAAAGGCCAGGGCGTCGTAGTGGGCGAGGGTGAAATAGCTCAGGAAGGTGAGGAGCACGGCGATCCCGACGCGGCCGTCCGCCATGGCACGCACGCTGCGGAGCACGTCGCCGGGGTCGTAGTTCTTGAGCTGGTTGTGCAGGATCAGCAGCGCGGCCACGAAGAGCGCGCCCGCCACCAGCGGACCCAGCCGATTGAGGAGCTTCCGATTCATCGTGGGGATTGGGCCGTCAGGCTTCTCCCCTGCCCTCCTCCGTGCCTCCGGAGGTTGTGTTCGCAGCGGAGGCGGCACCCCCGGACGGGCATGATGCGTTCGCTCCGCCCGGGGGTGCCGCAGCGTTCAGGGTCGATCATGGACAGCCGACCGCTCCGTACCGCTACAGCCGGCGGATCCGGATGTTGCGGTAATCGAGGCGAGACCCGTGGTTCTGCAGGCCGATGTAGCCGGAAGTCCGCTTGAGACCGGGGTGCTCGTCGACCTTGTCCATGTGGTCCTCGAGATTGCCTTCTACGATGAGGACACCGTTGAGCCACACGGAGATCTGGGGTCCCTCGGCCCGGATCCGCATTTGCTGCCACTCGCCGGCGGGCTTGGTCACGCGCTGGGACGGGGCCAGGGTGGCGTACAGGCTGCCCGTGTACTGCCACGGCTCGAGGGTGGTGTATTCGGAGCCGTAGTCGTCGAGGACCTGGATCTCGCTGCCTTCGAAGGCGGGGTTGCCTTTGCGGGGCGCGCGGATGAAGACGCCGCTGTTGCCGTTTTCGGGCACGCGGAATTCGAGCTCGAGCTCGAAATCGTCGAATTCCTCGGTGGTGGAGAGCCAGCCGCCGCCTTCGTCGCCCGTGGTGTAGAGCATGCCATCCTCGACGGCCCAGGTCAGGTTCTCACCGCCGACCTGCTCCCAACCGGTGAGGTCCTGGCCGTTGAACAGGGCTTCCCAGCCTTCGTCGCGGGGGATTTCGCGGATGTAGATGTCTTTGAACCACAGCTTGGACCCGTGGTTCTGGAGCTCGATCTGCCCCGAGGGATAGATGGGCTTGCTGCGATCCCAGTAGTTCTCGAGGACGGTCTCGTCCACCACGAGCTTGTCGTTGAGGAGCACCGTCACCTTGTCGCCCACCATGAGGATGCGGAAGGTGTTCCACTCGCCCACGGGATTGTCGGCGGGCACGAGCGGGTCTTTGGGCCCTTTCTCGTTGTTGTAGAGTCCGCCGGAGCCCTCGGGATGCTCGTCGATGTCCCAGATCTGGACCTGGGGCGTGCCGCGCAGGTAGATGCCGCTGTCGCCGCCCTTCTCGATTTTCCAGTCCACCAGCATCTCGAAATCCTGGTAGTCCCGGGCGGTGCAGAGGGGGCCGCCCTTGCCGTCGAACTCGAGGACGCCGTCGATGACGCTCCAGTGGTGGCGCATATCGGCGTCGGCCAGGGCCTGGGCGGCCGTCAGTTCCTCGACCGACATCTCGGCGCGCGACTCGGGATCGCCCACGAGCCCCTTCCAGCCGGTGAGGTCTTTCCCGTTAAAGAGGGGGACGAATCCCTTCGGGGCCTTTCCTTCGGCTCGTTCGCCCATGAGTTCCGACACCGTGGGCTCGATGGCTTCCGCCCACAGGCGGTATCCCTCGGCGTTGGGATGGAGGAAATCGGGCATCAGCGACGCCGGCAGAACGCCGTCGGGGGTGAGGAACACGTGGTTGATGTCGAGGAAATGGACCCATTCCCCGTCGTCCAGTTCGGCGATGATCTGGTTGGTCTGGACCAGCTTCTCGCGCAGTTCGCCGGGCCGTTCCTCGCGGGGGAAGATGGCCAGGAGCAGCACCTTCGTCTCGGGCAGCCGTTCCCGCAGGAGGTTCACGACGGCAGTGACGCCCTCGGCAATTTCGGCGGGCGTGTTGTTGTGGACGTTGTTGGTGCCGATCATCACCACGGCCAACTTGGGCGAAATGCCGTCGATGTTGCCGTTCTGAAGACGCCACAGGACGTGGCCGGTCTGGTCGCCGCCGATGCCCAGGTTCACGGCATTCCGGTCGCCGTAGTACTGGTCCCAGACCTCCTTGCCCGCGCCTTCCCACCCGTGCGTGATGGAATCGCCGATGAGGATGAGGTCGACGTTGCCCTCCTTCACGCGGGCGTTCATGGCCTCGTGGCGTTTCATCCAGCCCTCGGCATGCTCGCCTTCGCGCGGCGCGACCTTGAGCGCGGTGTTGCCCGAATCCTGGGCCCATGCCATCGGCGCGGTCACCAGCGCCGCCCACAGCCCGGCCATCGCCAGGCGCGCGACGCGTTGCCTCCACTCGTGTACCCGTCTGTTCATGGTTTCTTGCCTTTCTCCCTGCATGCCCCGCGCATGCACCCGCGTAGTATACACACCGGGGACGGCGGCGGGTACATGAAACGCCGGGCGCAATCGCTATAATAGGGCTTGCGGCAGGCTCGCCCTGCGCTCGCAAGACAATTCGATGCGCCCGTCGGGGGACGGCGCCGTTGACACGTCGAGCGGCGAGCCGCTATCCCGCTTCCGCCGAGCCGGCGGGCTCATCGACTCGGCGCCTGCGACGCGTAGAAGGCGCACCGGAGCACATCCCCCCTCTGCCTCCGAGGGCGCTGCAACCGGGACGAAGCTCCGACCGCTTCCCCGTCCGAGCAAGGAACACGCACCGATGGCACATTCGAGCGACGCGTACCGCCGCCCCTGGGAGGAAGTAGTTCAAGAGCAGAACGTATCGCCCGAGAGCGGTCTGTCGAGCGCCGAGGCGAAACGGCGCCTCGCCCAATACGGACCGAACGAGCTTCGCGAAAAAGGACCCGTAAGCCCCTGGCGAATTCTTATCCACCAGTTCAAGGGCCTCGTGGTGGTGCTTCTCGTCGCGGCGGCGGGGGTGTCGATCTATCTTCGCGACTGGCCGGAGGCCATCGCCATCGGCGTGGTCATTCTCATCAACGCGGGCATCGGCTTCTTCACCGAGTACAAGGCCGTTCGTTCGGTGGAAGCCCTGAAGAAAATGGGCAGCGTGACGACCCGCGTTCGGCGCGATGGGGAACTGCACGAAGTGCCCGCGGCGGACCTGGTGCCGGGCGACATTGTGCTGATCGAAGGCGGCGATATCGTGACGGCCGACATGCGCCTGGTGAAGGCCTCGAAGCTGCAGGTCGACGAGTCGGCGCTGACGGGCGAATCGGTGCCCGTGAGCAAATCGGTCGAGCCCGCGGACGAGGAAAAACCCCTTGCCGAGCGGGCGGCCATGCTCTACCGCGGCACGGCGGTGACCCGGGGCTCGGCCGTGGCCGTGGTGGTGGGCACGGGCATGGAGACGGAACTCGGCGGCATCTCGACCCTGGTGGAACAGGCCCAGGAAGCGGCCACGCCCCTCGAGAAACGGCTCGACGCGCTGGCCCAACGGCTCGTGTGGGTGGTGCTGGGCATCGTGGTGGTGGTGGCGGGCCTCGGCGTGATGCGGGGCAACGACGTATGGCAGATGGTCGAGACGGCCATCGCCCTGGCGGTGGCGTCCATCCCGGAGGGCCTGCCCATCGTCGCCACCATCGCCCTTTCGCGGGGGGTGATGCGCATGGCGCGGCACCAGGCCCTGGTGCGCCGGCTGGCGTCGGTCGAGACGCTGGGAAGCACCAACGTGATCTGCACGGACAAGACGGGGACGTTGACCGAGAACCGGATGACGGTGCAGCGCGTCGATACGGCTGCGGGCGCGGTGGAGCGCAACGAGCGCGGCGGCTACGGGGGCGAAGGCGAAGAGGCGAGCGAACCCTTCCGGGAGGCGGTGCGCATCGGCGTGCTGTGCAACAACGCCTCGGTGACGACCGACGCGGAGCGATCCGACGCCGAGATCGGCGATCCCCTCGAGGTGGCGCTGTTGAACGCGGGTCTCGAGGTGGGCCTCGACCAGGCCGCCCTGGTACAAGAGGCGCCGGAAGTCCGGGAAGTGGCCTTCGAGAGCGATTCCAAGATGATGGCGACCTACCACCGGCAGAACGGCGGCGTATACGTGGCGGTGAAAGGAGCGCCGGAACAGGTCCTCGGCGCCTGCACCAGGGTGTTGACGCCCCGGGGCGAGGAGGAGCTGACGGAAGAACGGCGCGCGGAATGGGAGCGGAAGAACGAGGAGCTGGGCCGGGAGGGGTTCCGGGTGTTGGCGGTGGCGCGCAAGCAGGCGGACACGGCGGATGCGGAGCCCTACCGCGACCTGGTCCTGGTGGGGCTGCTCAGCCTGGTGGACCCGCCCCGCATGGACATCCGCCCCACCATCGAGCAATGCCACCGGGCCGGCATTCGCATTGTGATGGTCACGGGCGACCAGGCTCCCACGGCCGTCAACATCGCCGAAGCGGTGGGCATCGTGGAGGACGGAACCGTCGATGCGGTGCTGGGCCAGGATTTGAAGCCGCCCGAAGCGCTGTCGGACGCCGAGGAGGACCGACTCCGGGACACGATGGTCTTCGCTCGGGTGACGCCCAAGCAGAAGCTGGACCTCATCGCGCTGCACCAGGCGAAGGGGGAAATCGTGGCGATGACGGGCGACGGGGTGAACGACGCGCCGGCCCTGAAGAAGGCGGACATCGGCGTGGCCATGGGCCAGCGCGGCACCCAGGTGGCCCGGGAAGTGGCGGACGTGGTACTGAGAAACGACTCCTTCGAGACCATCGTCGAAGCCATTCATGAAGGCCGGGTGATCTTCGGGAACATCCGCAAATTCGTGATTTTCCTGATCTCGTGCAACGTGGCCGAAGTGCTGGTGATCTTTCTGGCCACGCTTCTGGGGACTGTCCTGCCGATCACGCCGCTCCAGATCCTGTTTCTGAACCTCGTCACCGACGTGTTTCCGGCCCTGGCCCTCGGGGTGGGCGAAGGAGAGGCCGGCGTGATGGACCGGCCTCCGCGGCCGACGGGCGAACCCATCGTCACCCGGCGTCATTGGCTCGAGATCAGCTTCTACGGCCTGCTGCTGGGCGCGGCCACGCTGGGCGCCTTCCTGTTCGCCCGGTTCAGTTGGAGGCTCGACGTGCCGGAAAGCATCACCATCGCTTTCCTGACCCTGGCTTTCAGCCAGTTGTGGCATACCTACAACATGCGCGGGCCCGGCGCTCCGCTGCTGAGCAACGAGATCACGCGGAACCTCTACGTGTGGGGAGCCCTTGCGCTGTGCTCGGCGCTGCTCCTCGCGGCGGTGTACGTTCCCGTGTTCCGCGACGTGCTCGACACGACGCCTCTCGGGTGGCGAAGCTGGAGCCTGGTGCTCGGGGCGAGCCTCGCTCCCGTGGTCGTCGACATCGTCGCCCGCCGCTTCTACCGCCCGGCGCCGCGATAAGGGAACGGCTTGGGGAAAGTAGACGCGGAGGACGGCGGAAAGGTATCCTAAAGGGCCGCTTATGCAAGGCAAATGGTGGACGAGGGAGGAAACTACACGTGAGCGCAGGGAAGATACTCCGATGGCTGGGTGTGGCCGGATTGGCCGTGTTGACGGCGTGCGGTTCGGAGCCGTCGCAGGTGGGCGAATCGGACAAGCTGCGGATTGCGCTGATCATGAAGTCGTTGGCGAACGAGTTCTTCCAAACCATGGAGAGCGGCGCCAAGGAGCATCAGCGGGCGCACGCATCGGAGTACGACCTCATCGCCAACGGCATCCAGGACGAGATTGACGTCAACCGCCAGACCCAGCTCGTCGAGCAGATGGTGGGACAGAACGTCGACGCCATCGTCATCGCGCCGGCCGACTCGAAGGCCCTGATCCCGGCCTGCAAGAACGCGGTGGACGCCGGGGTCGTGGTGGTCAACATCGACAACAAGTTCGACGACGAAGTGCTGGCCGAGCTGGACGTGAAGCTCCCCTTCGTGGGCCCCGACAACCGCAAGGGCGCCAAGCTGGTGGGCGACTACCTGGCCCAGCGGCTCGAGCCGGGCGACGCGGTGGCCATCATCGGCGGCGTCCCCACGGCCTTCAACGCCATCCAGCGCCGGCTGGGGTTTGAAGACGCCATGAAGGAGGCGGGGATGAACATCGTGGCCTCGCAGGCGGCCGATTGGGAGACCAGCCGAGCCGATCAGGTGGTGTCGGCCATCGTCAACGAGCACCCGGAGATCAAGGGCGTCCTGTGCGCCAACGACAGCATGGCCCTGGGCGCCGTGGCGGCCCTGCGCGCGGCCAACCGGACGGACGTGCTCGTGGTGGGCTTCGACAACATTTCGGCGGTCCAGGACCTCATCCGCGAAGGCGCGATCCTGGCCACGGCGGACCAGCACGCGGACCAGTTGGCGGTATTCGGCATCGAATATGCCCTTGAGATGCTGCGCGAGGGCACCGTGCCCGAGGATCGCGAAACCCCCGTCGATCTCGTTACGGCCGAAACACTGCAATGAAGGGGTTGAGAGGGCGGCTGGGCTCGGCCACCGAGTTTCTCGGACTGGTGGCGGTCCTGATCTTGCTGGTGGCCTTCTTCAGCTACCGGACGGAACACTTTTTCTCCCATAGAACCTTCATCACCATCGCCAACCAGGTGCCCGACGCCGTGTTGGTGGCGGTGGGAATGACTTTCGTGCTGATCATCGCCGGAATCGACCTGTCGGTGGGTTCGGTGGTGGCCCTCAGCGGGGCGGTGCTGGGCGTGCTGGTGGTGGACAAGGGCTGGCCGCTGCCCTTCGCG
The DNA here is from genome assembly GCA_964452795.1 of uncultured Nitrospiraceae bacterium. GTDB lineage: Bacteria > Hydrogenedentota > Hydrogenedentia > Hydrogenedentales > SLHB01 > CAYVOE01. The sequence goes on along the minus strand of CAYVOE010000108.1, from coordinate 3,514 downwards.
GCGCTGGCCTGCCTCGGCATGGGGCTCCTGTGCGGCACCGCCAACGGGTTGATCACCGTGCGGTGGGCCCTTCCATCGTTCATCGTCACCCTCGGCATGCTCGAGATCGCCCAGGGCGGCGCCTATCTGCTCACGGAGTCCCGGACGAAATGGATCGGCTCGTCCGTCCAGGTCATTTTCGGGACCTCGATCTACGGCCTGTCCATGCCCTTCTTCGTCGCCGTGGCCGCCGTCATCCTGGGCCAGGCCTTTCTCTCTTATTCCGCCCACGGCCGCTACCTGCTGGCCATCGGGGCCCGGGAAGAGACGGCGCGCCTGTCGGGCCTGAGCGTGGCACGCTTGAAAGTGGCCGTGTTCATGTTCAGCGGCTTGATGGCCGCCGTGGCCGCCATCGTCCAGTCGGGCCGGCTCCAGTCGGTGAACCCGCGGGCCGTGGTGGGCTTCGAATTGCAGGCCATTGCGGCCGTGGTCATCGGCGGCACGAGTCTCATGGGGGGACGCGGCTCCGTTGTAGGTTCCTTCCTGGGCGTGCTCATCATCGCCGTCCTGGGCAACGGTCTCGCCCAGATCGGTGCGGAAGAGCCCACCAAGCGCCTCGTCACGGGGACGGTCATCGTGCTCGCGGTAATCCTCGACTACTACCGCCACCGCTTCGCCCGCGGCGCCAACCGCGACTGAGGGCCGCTCTGCCCCTGACTCCTCGGTCCGCTCGGGGGTTGTCGCGGACGGCTACGCGCGAAAGCGGCGCGATCCGGCCGCGAGCAGCGCCCCAACGGCCAGCGCCAGGACGAGGGTGTTGCCGGCGGAACTCAGAAGGGGCTGCACCGGACCCCCGCGAAAGCCGGAGTCGGATTCGCTGAACCCGCTGGCGCCGCAGTCGTTGGCCGCCTTGATGTAGTAGAAATACCGCGTATAGACGGTCTCGGGACCCGAGCATCCGTCCTGCACGAAGGGGGCCAGCACCTCGAGGTCGTCGTACATGTTGTCTTCGACCGTGGCCACGAGGGTCGAGCTGTACCAACTGTCGAGGTTCTTGGTCCGATACACCTGATACTCGTGGGCGCCCGGGACGGTGTTCCAGGTCACGCGGATGCGATCGGCATAGATGCCGTCGCTGGCCTTCACGTTGGTGGGCACGGCCGGTTTCGGGCAGGCCTCGGGCGACACGATCGAGAACGTCCGGTCGCTGGTGTCCGTCACGGAGGGATCGTTCACGAAGCTCACCGTGACCTGGTAGTTGCTGCTCACCAATTGATCGGCGGGGATCTCCCATTCGTACTCGCCGGTGTTTTCGGTGCTTTCCACCAGGGTCACCGGCACCAGGCCTTTTCGGCTCAGTTCGATCTTGATGGAATCGTCGGCCTTGGCGGGGGCCTGCCACTTGATGGTCTGGGTGGAGCCGCGGGGCCACGTTTCGCCGCCGTTCGGCTGGATCAGGCGGATCGACACCGGCAAGGGCGACAAGGGGCTCGAATACCACCGCACAAACCCCGCGTCGGCCGTCAGCAGCAGGGTCCGCGAGACGTCGCCGGCGAAGCTCGCCAACACCAGGTTTCCTCCGGGCGTGTGGACGAGGCGGGTCCCGTCGGGGCTGATGGCCGGCCGCGTGAAGTTGCGGCCGCCGGGGGTGAGGATCCGGGTGAAGGTGTCGTAGCTGTTGAACGTGCTGCGCAGGTCCGTAAAAAACATCACGTCGCCCAGGGGATCGCCGAAGACGGAGAGGTCGCGCCCGGTCAACGCGAAGCCGTCGGGATCGGGCACGGCCGCGTCGTCGCCCACGGTTCCGTCGGCCGGGATCTGGCGAATGGTCGGCACTGTGCCGCCCTGAACGAAGTAGACCCGGCTCCCGTCGAAGGAAAACAGGGGAGCAAAGTCCTCGACGCCGTTGTCGGTCAGGCGGATGGGGCTCCCTCCGCCCAGATCCATGATGTAGACGTCCATGTTGCGCGGATCGCGGAGCGCCGCGGCGACGTCGGGGTCGTCGGGATCGGGCGGATCTTCCCCTTCCTCCACTTCGAGCACGCCCCGGGTCGAGACGAAGACGATGCGCGATCCGTCGGGCGACACGGCGGGGGCCCAGTTGTTGGCGGCGTTTGAGGTAAGTTGCGAGTGGACGCCGCTGCTCAGGTCGACCATCCAGATTTGGGCCGTGAGCCCGCTGTTCCGGTTGGTGGCGTAGACGATGCGGTTGCGGTCGGGAAACCATGACGGCATGAGATGGGTGCTGCCGTCGCGCGTTCCCGGGACGATCTCCGGCGTCGGCGTCTCGGCGTCGGGATCGAGTGTGAATAAGGCCGACGGAGTCCGCAACAGGATCTCCGGAGCGAGGTCGGAGAAATTGAGCCCCCGATCGAACACGACGCGCTCGGCCGCTCCGGCCCCGAACGCGGTCGACACCAGGACCCACACCCATGCAATGCGCGCAAAATACATCGGTTCCACGCTCCTCTTGCCCGCCCCACGGCCCGGATCGGGCCAAAGGCGAATATAGCATGCACGAACGAAACCGGCCAACCCGACGCGCCCCGCGCTCCCGTATCGTGCTTCCACGGAGGGCGACGAGAACTCGAACCGGTCTCTAATGATCTCTCTATGAAGGTTGATCTGTGTTATAGTTATAAGGACTCATCCAGATGAGCCGAGCCGGGCTCGGCTCCCGGCGCTGAAATTTCCGACTCACCCGCAGCGCCCTTCCAATCAGTTCTGGCACCCAGGCAGTCGCCGATCGCACTGAAGGAGACCCCGAATGCCGACCCAGAGTAAATCGACCGCGAAATCCAGCAAGACGAGTCAAACCGAGGCAGCGCGGCGTACGTCGAGCGCGGCCTCCGGCACCCGGTCCCGCAAGTCGGCCGCCACCTCTCCCAGCGGAAGCGCAAGCGCAAGCTCGAGCCGCACCGCGACGGGCACCGCCCGCAAGCGCTCGTCGGCAAGCACTTCGGCCGCGGCCACGGGCGCATCGAAGGCGTCGAGAACCGGCGCGAAGTCTTCATCCTCGCGGAGCACTTCCGGTTCCACCCGTTCTTCCGGCACGAAGGGCGCAAGCGGTTCCGCGAAGACGTCCGCCAAGTCCGCGACGTCGACGTCGAAAGCCGCGTCCGCAACCCGCGCAGCCCGCAGCACCACGAAATCGTCGGCATCGCGCGCGTCCGCGTCCAAGGCCGCGAGCGGCGCCACGGCGAAATCGTCAACGGCGAAATCGTCCACGGCCAAGTCGTCCACCGCCAAGTCGAGAAACGGAGGCGCCGCAAAATCGTCTGCGGCCCGGTCGAAAAACGGCAGTGCCACGAAGGCCAAGGCGAAGTCGAAGAGCTCCGGAAGCACTTCGGCAAAATCGAAGAGCGCGTCCGGCGCCTCCGCGGCGAGCCCGGCCAAGTCCTGGTCGGAGTACATGAAGGACCTCAAGGGACAACTGCGCGAGTGGGGCATCGAGGTCGACACCCTCAAGGCCCGGGCCGAGCAGGCGGGCGCCGGTGCGCGTGCCGAGATCGACCGCCGCATCGAAGTCCTGCGC
>CAYVOE010000107.1:0-12736 GCA_964452795.1 uncultured Nitrospiraceae bacterium | reverse complement strand
TCGCAAGTTCTAAAGCTATAACACAACCGCTCGCCGGGGTTCAAGCACGAAAAGGGCCCGCAATCGAGGATGCCGCGGATTGGCATGCAACACCAATTATGTCCATCGGCACATCAGCCTCGGTCCGTCGCGTCGACCCGACAGACGAAACCTGCCCCCGGAGAGGTGTATTCCCGTTTTGGCCTAGAATGCTCGAGCCCCGAACCGGCCTTGGTTTCTCGTGAGTTAGTCCCGGGGTTCGGGCGGATTATGCGGGGTTTGTTCGCGTTTCCGGAAGATGCGCGCGAAGCAGAATGCGTTCATCGCGGCAATGGCGGCCCACACCGTCAGCATATAGATCCAAGCGCCGACCGTCATGACACGACTTCCTCCTCGGCGGCGGGCCTTTCCTTGAAGTCCTCGGGATAGCGACGCCAGGCGTACCAAACGCCGGCGACCAGGAACAGGCCGATGCCCAGGAAGATGGCCCGCCCGAGCCAGAGATAAGGCACCTGGGCCGGGTCCGCACCGACCATGGTGAGCTTGCCCCAGAACTCCGTCTTCAGCCACCAGGCCAGCAAGGCGATGGCGTAGAGGGGCGTAACGTACTTCATCACATAGTAGAAGGGACGCGGCACCCGGAGATCGGCCCCGCAGTGCATTTCACTCCAGGCCCGGTCCATACCGAAGATCCAGGCGAGGATGACCGCCTCGATGGCGCCGAAAAAGACCAGGAAGAAGGTGCCGGCCCAGAAATCGATCTCGTCGATGATGCCCATATGGTTGAAGAGGATAATCGGCTGGGTGAGGAGGAAGGCGCCGATGATCACCGACCAGGTGGCCTGCTTGGGGGTAAGGCGCAGTTCGTCTTCGAGGAACAGGCGCAGGGGCGCGAACATGGCGACGCTCGAGGTCATGCCGGCCAGGAACAGGAGCAGGAACCATGCCGTTCCAAAAAACCGACCTCCCACCATCTCCTGGAAGATCACGGGCAGGGTGACGAACCCGATGTTGAAGCTGCCCCCTTCGACGATGGGACCGAGCTGTTGCGGCCCGAAGAAGATAAGAGCGGCGGGAATGACGATGGAACCGCCGATGATCACCTCCGCGAACTCGTTGGTGGAGGTGGTGGCGAGCCCGCTGAGGACGATGTCGTCGCGGCGCTTCAGGTAGCTGGCGTAGGTATGGATCATGCCGAGGCCCAGGCTCAGGGTGAAGAAGATCTGGCCCGAGGCCTTGATCCACACGTCGGCTTTCTTGAGCACGGTCCAGTCGATGACCCAGAGCTGCGCCAGCCCGTCCGACACGGTCCGTCCTTCCACGGGGGGCAGGGTGAGGACGCGGACGGCCAGGATGATGCCCAGGATCAGCAGGGCGGGCATGGCGTACTTCGACAGAATCTCGATGCCCTTTGCGATGCCGCGGCCAAAGACCAGCATGTTCAGTGCGAAGGTGATGAGGAAGAAGAGGTAGGCCTGGCCGCCGAAGGCGATGGAGGAGCCTTCCTTGATCCCCAGGTAGCTCGAGAGGACCCCGCCCATGCCCTCGCGGGTCCGATGGCCCCAATATTCCCCCGTCAGGGTCTGCCAGGCATACCCCAGCGACCAGGACTCGATGTACATATAATAGAGGCCCACGCTGGCGGGAAGGAGAATTCCGAAGATGCCGAGGTATTTCGAGAGGGGGTGTTTCCAGAGCCGATGGAGCTGGCCGGGAGCGCTGCCGTGGCCCCAGCCGCCGCCGTGTCGGCCGATGGTCCATTCCATCCACATCAGCGGGATACCGAGCAACAGCAGCGCCAGAAAATAGGGGACCATGAACGCCCCCCCGAAGGGGGCGGCCTGGCCGGGGAAGCGAAGGAAGTTGCCCAGTCCGACGGCGTTGCCGGCCATGGCCATTACCAGGCCGAATCGCGTTACCCAACGGTCAGACCTGACTCTGCCCATTCTATATTCCCTCTCGTTCGCCCTCGAAACCCGCAGGAAATGCGGGGCGGATTATAACGGCCTGTGCCCGAGGCGTCAAAGCAGGGCAGAAGAGCGGCGCGTACGGGCGCGGAAGAGAGGGACGCATCAAATGAAAAGGGACCGCGGAGCGGAAGCGGATGGCCGGCTCCTCTCCGGGTCCCTCGAGCGGGTTCTACTTGCTCGCGGCGCGGCGGGGCGCTCTACTAACGCTCAGGGGTCGACGCCTTCCTGAGTCTTGAGAAACCGGATGGCCTCGGCGATGTCGGCCACAGGGTCGTCGCCGCATTCTCGCTCGATGGTGAGGTATCCGTCGAACCCGATGGACCGCAGCGCGGCCAGATATTCGGGGAAATCCACGTCGCCCTTGCCCAGAGCCGCTTCCTTGTACTCTCCCTGGTCCACGGCGGATCGGTAGATCCCGTCCTTGGCATGGGTATGGACGATGTACGGCGCCAGCTCCCGCACGCCCGCCATGTGGTCGAAGCCGTTCATGCACAGGTTGGCGGGGTCGTAATTGACTTTGGCTCCCTCGCTCTCGACCCGGCGCAGGAATTCGCCCAGCCGCTCCGGCGACTCCGGGCCCGTCTCGGTGGCGAGGAAGCAGCCCCGTTCGGCGGCGTACTCCGCCACGTCGCGGACCGCGTCGAGCATGGCGTCGAAGGCCCTCTCGTCTTCCGGCACCACGCCGATATGGGTGGTCAGCACCGGCGTGAAGAGATCGACGCAGAGGTCGATGAACTGGCGGGTCCTTGCCACGCCTTCGTCGACCCGAGCGGGGTCCGCGAATCCTCCCACGTCTCCGCAGAGGGCCGACCGCTCCAGCGACAGACCGGCCATATAGGTAATAAGGTCTTCACGCCCGCTCCGGCTCAGGCGGCGCGGGTCGAGATCGTTGTCGACGATCCAGAGCTGGACGCCGTGGGCGCCCAATTCCTTGGCCTTGCGCAGCGCCTCGCGCGTGGGCAAAGGCAGAGATGCGGTGATGATACCGACTTTCACGGGTCCTCCTCCCTCGAAAGCAGCCGACCGTCACGGTCGTTGGGCTCGTTTCATTCCTGCACTTCGATGAATTGCAGCCGGTTCCCGAACGGGTCCTGGCAGTAGAAGCGGGGACGGGCCGTGCTGAAATCCCACTCGGTTCGATGGCCCGCCCGGCCCAGCACGTCGTCCAGCGCATCGAGGCTGGCCACGTGGAACGTCAGGCAAGTCTTGCGATTGGGGCGAAACACGTCCGTGGTGCGGCAGAACAATTCCCGGCCGTCGGGAAGAATGTAATAGGATCCCGTTTCCCGGCCCAGCCCGGCCGACCGGTTGATCTCGCGCAGGCCCAACACGACTCCGTAAAACTGGCGCGCCGCCTCTTCCTCGCCCCGCGGCACAGGGACTTCGACCACCTCTACCCCGTGAATCATGGCGCTTCCGGCTCTCCTCCCGTTCTATGCCCTTGGAACCCTCTCGGCGGCCTCATTCCCCCGTATTCGGGGTATCAGGGTCGCTCGCGGTATTCCCGCCTATAGTGTATCACGGGCGCGTCCGCTTTGGTATACGGGGCGCAGAGTATTTCTACGGCGCAGAGGCTGACACGAACCGCCGATTTGCGCGGTCCAACATTGACAGGACCCGTCCGGAAATGCTTATGTCAGAGGAAACTGGACGACGCGATGAAGATTACACGGGGTATCTTCAGCCTGATAGTCCTCCTGGGGGCGGCCGGTTGTCCGGGGAACGACGCCACGGCCGGGCGGGTGCCGGTCCGTTTTTCCTTTTGGGGAAACTTCAAAGACTTCGACATGTGGCGGCAGATGATCGCCGACTTCGAAGCGCGCAACCCCGACGTCGACATCCGGGCGGAATACATCACCGGCGATTACCACCAGAAGCTGCCGCTCCAGTTCATTTCCGGCACCGCGGCCGACCTCGTGCTGATGGACGACGAGCAATACCCCGCCTACGCCGTTCGCGGCTATCTCGAAGACCTCGAACCGTATATCGAACGGGATCGGGCGGAGCTGCGCATCGACGGTTTCTTCCCCACGGCCATGGAGAGCTTCAACTATCGCGGCCTTCAGGCGGGCCTCCCGTGGGACGGCACGACGATGCTCATTTACTACAACAAGGAACTCTTCCGGAAGGAAGGCATCCCGTTCCCGGAGCCCGACTGGACCTGGCAGGATTTCCGCGAGATCGCCCGGCGCCTGACCCGGGACCTCGACGGCGACGGCCGGCCCGACCAGTTCGGCACCAATCTTCCCTTCGACTGGATTCCCGTCGAGCCCCTGGTGTGGAGCTTCGGCGCCGACATCCTCAACGAGGACCGAACGGCCTTCGCCCTCAATTCGCCGGAGGGGCTCGAGGCCATCCAGTTTCAATACGACATGAAGTACAAGGACCACTCCATCGCGTGGACCGGCGAGATCGAAGGATATCTCGACGAGGTGGCCCTCCTCACCGGCCGGGTGGGGATGGTCCTGGCCGGGGCCTACATTATGATCACCCTCGAATCGGTGAAAGACGCCATGGAATGGGACATGGTCATCCCGCCCGCCGGTCCCCGCGGCCACCGGTTCACCCGCGTCACCTGGGACGGCATCAGCATCAACCGCCACACGACGCCCGAGAAGAAGGAGGCGGCCTGGCGCTTCATCAAGTACCTGTTGAGCGAAGACGGTCAGCGCCTCATCGGCGAGTCGGGCCGCGCGATACCCGTTCACGAGGGCGATGCCTGGAAGTACTGGCCCCGACCCCACACGGAGGCCCGGGAAGAGATTGCCATCGAAGCGATCCGCTACGGCCGGCTGACCCCCATTACGCCAAAGTACCTCGAACTGCGCGCCGGCATGGTGGAAGACTGGCGCAGCCTGATGTTCGGCACCGCCACCCCGATAGAGGCCCTGGCGCGCATGGAGCCCAAGGTCAATGCGATTCTGCGCGACGGGGTCCGAAAGTGGGGGCGTCCGGAAAGGAGATAATCACAGCGAGCGGTCCGTCGCGGGCGACGGGCAACTCCGTCGGGAGACCGGGAACATGGGGCATGAACTGAGGCACATGCTGAAAAGCCGTATGGCGCGGGCGGAAGCCGCCTACGGCCTGCTGCTCGCGTCGCCCTGGCTCCTGGGTCTGCTCATCTTCACGGCTTGGCCCATCGGCTTCAGCATCGTCCTCAGCTTCAGCGAATGGGACCCCTACGTCCCCGTCGAGCATCGCCGGTACATCGGCCTGGAGAACTACATCCGGGCCTTTACGGGCGACCCGCTGATGTGGAAATCCCTGTACAACACGTTTTATTACGCCTTCTTCGCCGTGCCCCTCAGCCTCGCGGCGTCCCTCGGCCTTGCCCTGCTGCTGAACCAGAAAGTGCGGGGCATCGCCGTGTTTCGCACGCTCTTCTACATCCCGAGCGTGGTGGGGGGCGTGGCCACGTCCATTCTATGGCTCTATATCTTCAACCCCGTTTTCGGCCCCATCAACGGTTTCCTGCGCAAGAGCAACGCCTTTTTCGACGGGTTTTCGTGGTTCGACCTCTCCTGGATCGACCTGCCCGAGCCCATGTGGATATCGGACGCCCAGTGGGCCAAGCCGGCCCTCATCGTGATGCACCTCTGGGGCGCCGGCGGCGCGGGCATGCTTATATTCCTGGCGGGACTGCAGGGCGTGCCCGAGGAGCTGTATGAAGTGGCCGAGCTGGACGGCGCCGGCCGCCTGCGCAAGTTCTGGAACGTGACCCTCCCGCTGATCACGCCCACCGTCTACTTCAACCTGATCATGGGGATCATCGCGGCGCTCCAGGTCTTCATGCAGGCCTACGTCCTCACCCAGGGCCAGGGCGGCGGCACGGACAACTCGCTCCTCTTCTACGTGCTCCACCTGTACTACAAGGCCTTTATTGAATACGACATGGGCTACGCCGCGGCCCTGGCGTGGATCCTCTTCGTCATCATCCTGGCCTTCACGATGCTGGTGGTCCGGTCGAGCCGGCGATGGGTCTACTACGAAGGGGAGGGACCCGCCGGATGACGCAGGTGCTCGCATCGCCCCGGGAATCGGTCCGGGGGGTAGGCAGCGTCCGGGCCCGGCGCATCGTGGGTCGGATCTGCACCTGGATCGCCCTCATCGGGCTGTCGGCCCTCTTCGCCTTGCCGCTTCTCATCAGCCTCGGGGACAGCCTCAAGGGGTTCCAGGAAGTGTATCGGGTGCCGCGGACCTGGATCCCCGAGGACCCCCAATGGTCCAACTACATCGACATTTTCACGGCGGGCATTCCCTTTCACCGGTTCTTCGTCAACACCGTGGCGATAACGCTCCTGGCCCTGGCGGGCGAAGTGGCCAGCTCCTGCTGCGTGGGCTACAGCTTCGCACGCCTGCGCTGGCCCTTCCGCGACTTCCTGTTCCTGGTCCTGCTGAGCACCCTCATGCTGCCGGGGCAGGTGACCATGATCCCCGTGTTTCTCATGTTCACGGAACTGGGCTGGGTCAACACCTGGGCCCCCCTCATCGTGCCCGCCTACTTCGGCGGCGGCGTGTTCAACATCTTCCTCATGCGGCAGTTTTTCAAGACCATCCCCACGGCCCTCGACGAAGCCGCCAAGCTCGACGGGTGCAGTCCTTTCCGCATCCTGCTGACCATCATGATCCCCCTGGCGAAACCGGCCATCGCCACCATCTGCGTCCTGGGGTTCATCCGCCACTGGAACGATTTCATGAATCCCTTGATATACCTCAGCGATTTCCGGAAATATCCCATCTCTCTGGGCATCTGGATGTTCAAAGATTCCCAGGGCATGTTCCCGCACTACATCATGGCCGCCAGCCTCGTGGCCCTCGTCCCCGTCCTGATCATCTTCTTCAGCGCCCAGCGCTACTTCGTCCGGGGCATTGTCCTCTCCGGGATCAAAGGATAGAGGAACGGCCAGGCCACGGCCGTGCCACGTTGGCATTGGCGCGGGGGATTGCGGTATCCTGAGAGAGGGCGCTGCGGGGCGTGACCGGCTTTCCGAGAACCCCTTACGATGCCATGAGACTCTATCCCATTGCGCTGAACATAGCGGGCCGGCGTTGCCTGGTGGTGGGGGGAGGCCGGGTGGCCTGGGCCAAGGCGAAGTCTCTGCGCGCGGCGCAGGCCGACCTTATCGTCGTGAGCCCGGAATTCCGGCCGGAGTTCGATACCCTGGCGGGGATCGAGCGGCGCGTGCGCCCCTTCAAAGAGGACGACCTGGACCGGATTTGGCTGGCCGTGGCGGCCACGAACCACGCGTCCGTGAACCGGGACGTGGCGCTGGCCTGCCGTGCCCGGGGCGTTCTGTGCAACGCCGTGGACGCGCCGGAGCTCAGCGATTTTCATGTCCCGTCGGTGCTCGAGCGGGGCCCGCTGCTCGTGGCCGTGTCCACCGGAGGCGTGGCCCCCGCGCTGGCCAAGCGCGTTCGCCACGAACTCGAGGAATTGTTTCCCGAGTCCTACGAGGACTACATCGCCTTCCTCGACGAGGCCCGGAGACTCGCCCGAGCCCGAAAGGTCTCGCGCGGCGAGCGGGAGCGGGTCGCCGCCCTTCTGGCGTCCCGGGAGGGTTTCGAGCGATTCGTCCGTACGTCGCCCGCGGAACGGACCCAATGGCTCGATGAGGAGTTGGGATCGGGGGAGGGCATGGGGTGATGAATTTGGCAACGAACTTCGCCTTTTACGGCGCCATCGCGCTCTACGCGGCGGCGGCCCTGGCGGCGCTGGACTACCTCCGGCGCATGGAGGACCGTCGGCTGACGGCCGCGCACCGGCTTATGATCGCCGGAGCCCTGTTTTTGCTGGCCACCTTTGTTTTGCGGGCGGTCCGGTGGCGTCTCGTGCCGTTCACGACCCTGACCGATTCCCTGAACCTGCTGCTGCTCCTGTCGACCCTCGTGGTGGCCATCGTGGTCCGGCCGGAAGGGAGGCGCTCCCTTCTCGCCCTCTACCTGCCTCCCCTGGCGGGTGTGGGACTCATCAACGCCGCCACCGCCCACCTCTATCTCCACGAGAAGCCCCTGGCCCTCCACGGCACGCTCCTGACCGTGCACGTGGGGCTGGCTTTTCTGGCCTATTCCCTGTTTTTCGTGGCGAGCCTCACCAGCCTGGGCTACGTTTATCAAGTGCGGCGGCTGAAGCGTCACAACACCACGGGCCTGTTCCAACGGCTGCCCTCCCTCGAGTGTCTCGACGGCCTCCTGTTTCGGCTGGTCAGCGTGGGATATCCCCTGTTCGCGGTCACCCTCGTCCTGGGCCTTTTCTGGGCCTATATCGACCGCGAGCTGCTGGGCGACCGGTGGTGGCTGGCGCCGAAGGTGCTTCTGGCGCTCATCATGGCCTCCTTCTATTCCATTACGTTTCATTCGCGGCGGCTGGGATGGCTGCGCGGACCCAAGCTGGCCTATTTCGTGTTTATCGGGTTCACGTCGCTCCTCACGCTGTACCTCATGCTCGGGATCACCCAGCTCAACAACCACCGGTTCTGGGGTTTCCGGACATGAGCCTCGCCGTAGTGGGTCTCAACCATCGGACGGGGGCAGTGGAACTGCGCGAGCGGGTCCATTTCGCGCCCGAAGCCGCCCGGGAAGCCCTGCGGGAGCTGCGGCGGCGCCTGCCGGGAGCCGGCGCCGTAATCCTCAGCACTTGCAACCGCGTCGAGATCTATGCCGTCCATGCCAGCGCCCCCGACGAACTGGTGGGCGAGCTCAAGGCCTTCCTCGCGGAGTGGCACGAGTTGTCCGCGCAGGATCTCGAGGATTCCCTCTACGCCTATACGGAGCGGGAGGCGGCGGGGCATCTTTTCCGGGTGTCGTGCGGCCTCGACAGCCTCGTCCTCGGGGAAGGGCAGATCCTCGGCCAGGTCCACGACGCCTTCCTGCTGGCCCAGACCGAGCAGGCCGCCGACAAGGTCATCTCGGCCCTGTTCCAGCGGGCTTTCTCCGTCGCCAAGAAGGTGCGCACCGACACCCAGATCAGCGCGGGGAAGGTGTCCATCGGCTCCGTCGCCGTCGATCTGGCCGTCTCCATCTTTATGGACCTTTCGGGGAAGACCGTGATGATCGTGGGGTCCGGCAAGATGGGGGAGCTGACGCTGAAGAGCCTGGTGTCGCGGGGTGCCGGGAAGCTCCTGATGGTGAACCGCAGCCTCGAGAAGGCGGTGGAGCTGGCCGAATCCTACGGCGGCGAGCCCCTGTCCCTCGAGGCGCTGCCCCAGGCCCTGTCCCGGGCGGACATCGTCATCACCTCGACGGGGGCCTCCCATTACCTGCTGGGCCCGGCCCATTTCGAAGCGGCCCTCAAACAGCGCGGCCAGGCGCCGGTCTTCGTCATCGACATCGCCGTGCCCCGCAACGTGGACCCCTCGGTCAACGGCGTCGACAACGTCTACCTCTACGACGTGGACGACCTCAAGCACGTGGCCGAGGAGAATCAGGAGGCGCGGCGCAAGGAGCTGGATCGGTGCCTGGCCTTCGTCCAGGACGGGGTGGACCAGTTCTGGAAATGGATGCGCTCGCTCGAGGCGGAGCCGACCATCGTATCGATGTCGCAGGAGCTCAACGCCATCCGCGAGCGCGAGCTGGCCAAGACCCTGGCCGCCATGCCGGATCTCACCGACAAGCAGCGCCAGGAAATCGCCTATCTCACCCGGCGCATCGTCAATTCCATCCTCCAGCGCCCCATGAGTCAGATCAAGCGCGAGATGGTCCACCCCGACGCTCATACCGTGTTGCACCTGGTCAAACGTCTGTTTGGCCTCAAGGAGGTTTCATGAGATCGAGACTGGTAATCGGTTCCCGGGGCAGCCCGCTCGCGCTCCGTCAGTCGGAGCTGGTCGCGGAGGCCCTGCGCCGGGCGGCGCCGGGCATCGAAGTGGTCATCGAGACCTACTCTACCACGGGCGACCGCGTGCTGGATTCGCCCCTGGCCCGGATAGGGTCCAAGGGCCTGTTCACCAAGGAGCTCGAGGACGCCCTGCGCGAGAAGCGCGCCGATCTGGCCGTGCACAGTCTCAAGGATCTGCCGACGGACCTGCCGGACGGACTGATCCTGGCAGCCGTGCCCGAGCGGGAAGACCCCCGCGACGCGCTGGTGTGCCGGGAATGGGGGAGCCTCGAGGAGCTTCCGGCGGGCGTCCGGGTGGGCACGTCGAGTCTCCGGAGGGCGGCCCAGTTGCGCGCCCACCGGCCCGACCTGTGCATCATGAACCTGCGGGGCAACGTCAACACCCGGGTGCGCCGGGTCATGGAAGGCGCCCTCGACGCCGCCGTCATGGCCTGCGCCGGCCTCGTGCGGTCCGGCCACGGCCACGCCATTCGTCAGATCTTCTCGGAAGATATCATGGTGCCCGCCGCGGGACAGGGCGCCCTCGGCATCGAGACGCGGGCCGACGACGCGGAGCTTCGGGAATTGCTCGGCGCCCTCCACCACCTGACGACCCATGCCGAGGTCACGGCCGAACGGACGGTACTGGCCCGTCTTGAAGGGGGGTGTCAGATTCCGCTCGGAGCCCGGGCCCTGCACGACAACGGACGGCTGCGCCTGACGGCGATGGTGGCGAGCGTCGACGGGACCAAGGTGCTTCGCACCGCCCGGGAAGGAGCCGCGTCGGACCCCGTCGCGCTCGGCGAGGCCGCGGCGGAAGACCTTCGCGCCCAAGGCGCGGACGAATTGATAGGGGCCCTTCGATGACCCCGTCCGTTGGCAAGGTGTATCTGGTGGGCGCCGGTCCCGGCGATCCCGGTCTGATTACGGTGCGGGGCCGCGAATGCCTCGAGCTTGCCGACGTGGTGATCTACGATTACCTGTCGAACGAGGCACTCCTCGAGCACGTCCCGCCCCACGCCGAGAAGGTCTTCGTCGGAAAAACCACCGACCGCCACACGCTCCTTCAGGAGGAGATCAACCGTCTCCTCATCGAGATGCCCCGGCGCTACTCGCGTGTGGTGCGCCTCAAAGGCGGAGACCCCTTCGTCTTCGGGCGCGGGGGAGAGGAGGCCGAGGTCCTCGCCGAGAACGGCATTCCCTTCGAGGTGGTCCCGGGGATAACGGCGGGCATCGGCGTGCCGGCCTTCGCGGGCATCCCCGTGACCCAGCGCGGCCTGGCCGCCAGCGTGACCTTCATCACCGGCCACGGCCGGTACGAGACCGAAGGCGCCTCGGTGGACCTGTCGCGGATCCTGCAGGACGGCACGCTGGTCTTCTTCATGGGCGTGAAGAACCTGCCGTCCATCGTACGCGAGCTGGTGGCGCGGGGCCGTCCCGAAACCACCCCCGCCGCCGTCATCGAATGGGGTACCTACCCCCGCCAGCGCACCGTGGTCGGGACCCTGGCCGACATCGCGGCCCGTTGTCAGGCGGAAGAGGTGCACGCGCCGTCCATCGTCGTGGTGGGCGACGTGGTCTCACTGCACGAGCGCATCTCCTGGTTCGAGAGCCGTCCCCTCTTCGGGCGCCGCATCGTGGTGACCCGCGCCCGCGCCCAGGCCGGCGAACTCGTGAAGCAGCTTCGCGAGCTCGGCGCCGACGTCTTCGAGTTTCCCACCATCCAAATCGAGCCGCCCGACGAACCCGAATCCTTCGGATACGTCGGCGACTACGACTGGATCGTCCTCACCAGCGTCAACGGCGCCGACATGCTCTTCGAGCGCATGGAGGCGGCGGGCCAGGACGGGCGCGACCTCGGCGGAGTCAAGATCTGCGCCATCGGGTCGGCCACGGCCGAGGCCATCCGCAAACGGTTCCTCCGGGTCGATCTCATGCCCGAGAAATACGTGGCGGAGCACCTCTTCGACGCCCTGGTGCGGCAGGAGGGATCGCTCGAGGGCAAACGGTTCCTGTTGCCCCGGGCCGACATCGCCCGGAGCTTTCTGCCCGTGGAGCTGCGCAAGCGGGGCGCCGAAGTGAAAGAGCTGGTGGCCTATCGCACGGTGATCCCCGACGCCTCGACCGAGCTGGCCGACGCCCTGGTGAAGTACGAGCCGGAACTCGTGACCTTCACCAGCTCGTCCACGGTGCAGAACTTCTGCTCCATGGTGGGACCCGACCGGCTCGCGAGACTGGCCGAAAGCGCCGCCTTCGCCGTCATCGGTCCCATCGCCCGCAGGACCGCCGAGAACCTCGGCCTGCGCGTGAGCGTCGAGCCGCCGCAACACGACATCCCGTCGATGGTGCAGTCCATTCTCGCCTGGGCCAAGGGCGCCCGCTGATGCGGCAAACGGACGATTTAGCAGAGAAACAAGACGGCATACAGGGCATCGCGATTATATAGTCGCTATTTTCCCGGGAGGATAAACACGAAATGGGTTACCCTACCGAACGGTTGCGGCGGCTGCGGCGAAACGCCACCCTCCGGCGCATGGTGGCCGAGACGCGTCTGAGTGTGGACGATCTCGTGATGCCGCTGTTTGTGAGGCCCGGGACGGGCGTCAAGAAAGAGATCGCCTCGATGCCGGGCCAGTACCAGTGGTCCGTGGACACCCTCGTCGAAGAATGCCGGGACATCGCCGACCGGGGCGTGCCGGCCGTGCTTCTCTTCGGCATACCCGAGCACAAGGACGAAACCGGTTCGGAGGCCTACGCCGACGACGCCGTGGTGTGCCGCGCCGTGGAAGGCATCAAGAAAGCCGTGCCCGACCTGTGCGTCATCACCGACGTGTGCCTGTGCGAATACACGAGCCACGGTCACTGCGGCATCGTTGCTCCCAACCGCGACGGCCGGCCCGACGTCGACAACGACGCCACGCTGGAGGTCCTGGTCAAGGAAGCCCTGGCCCATGTCCGGGCCGGCGCCGACATC
>CAYVOE010000106.1:0-12858 GCA_964452795.1 uncultured Nitrospiraceae bacterium | reverse complement strand
CGGTTCCTCATCACCGACATCAACAACCCGGCCAGCGCGGCCAAGGCCCAGAGCACCGTCTTCATCATGTACGACCGTCTCGCCACGAACGTGATCCACTACAACCACGTCCCCGGCGGCGCCAACGTGCTCTACATGGACGGCCACGTGGAGTTCATCCGGTACCCCACCAAGGAACCGGTAACCCACAACTACGCGGTGTTCGACGGCACCATCGACACGGGCAACGACTAAACCCGCCCGTTACACGCACCCCAAAAACCTTAGCCGGCCCGGAACGCCGAGCCCCGGGCCGGCTTTTGGTTTCATATTCGACGTTACTTCGCGGGAACCGGCACCGACTCGTCGATGCGGCGGCGCAGCGCTTCAAGCTCGTTGCGCAGCTCCCAGGGCATGCGCGGGCCGAGACTGTCGAAGAAACGCTCGATGTCGTCGGCCTCCCGCATCCAGTCCTCGGGGTCGATGCGGAACAGCTCGTCGAGCACGCCCGGCTCGAGTTCAAGTCCCGTCATATCCAGGGCGTCGGGGGTGGGCACGAACCCGATGGGCGTGGCCTGGGCCTCGCCTTCGCCTCGAGACCGCTCGAGGATCCATTCGAGGACCCGCAGGTTCTCCCCATACCCCGGCCACAGGAAGCCGTTGTCGGGACCGCGGCGGAACCAGTTGACGTGAAAGATCTTCGGCGGGAACTTCACCGTGCGGCCCATCTGGATCCAGTGCTTGAAGTAGTCGGCCATGTGATAGCCGCAGAAGGGCAGCATGGCGAAGGGATCGCGCCGGATCTCGCCCTGCTTGCCGTACTGGGCGGCGGTCCGCTCCGAGGCCATCCCCGCCCCGATGAACACGCCGTGGTTCCACGAGTAGGCCTCGTACACCAGCGGCGCCAGGGTGTTGCGGCGTCCGCCGAAGATAAAGGCCGAAATGGGCACGCCGTGATGGTGCTCCAGGCGGAACGATGCGGACGGGCACTGCTTGAAGGGAGCGGTGAATCGGCTGTTGGGATGGGCCCCGGGTATGGGTTTGCCGTTCTCGTCCTTCATGCCGGGCTTCCAGGGCCGGCCGAGCCAGTCCAGGGCCTCGGCGGGCGGCTCGCCGTCGCCGTCCTCCCACCACACGGTGCCGTCCTTCCCCAGGACCACGTTGGTGAAGATGGTGTTGGCGCGGACGGTGGCTACGGCGCTGGGGTTGGTGCGGGAATTGGTCCCGGGCGCCACCCCGAAGAACCCCGCCTCGGGGTTGATGGCCCAGAGGCGCCCGTCCGTGTCGGGCCGAATCCAGGCGATGTCGTCCCCCACGGTCCAGATGCGGTACCCCTTGCTCTTGAGGCCCTTCGGGGGCAGGAGCATGGCGAGGTTGGTCTTGCCGCAGGCGCTGGGAAAGGCGGCGGCGACGTACTCGATCCGGCCGTCGGGATTCTCGATGCCCAGGATGAGCATGTGCTCGGCGAGCCAGCCCTCTTCTTTCGCCATCCAACTGGCGATGCGCAGGGCCAGGCACTTCTTGCCCAGCAACACGTTGCCGCCGTAGCCCGAGTTCACCGACCAGATGGTGTTGTCCTCGGGAAAATGAAGAATGCGGCGCTTTTCAGGGTCGAGCGAGGCCTTGCTGTGGAGGCAGCGCGTGAAGCCGTTGCCGCGGCCGAGGGCGTCGAGCACGGGCCGGCCGATGCGGCACATGATGGCCATGTTCAGGACCACGTAGATGCTGTCCGTGAGCTCGACGCCGATCTTGCTGAACGGCGAGCCCACCGGGCCCATCGAGAAGGGCACCACGTACAGGGTCCGCCCCCGCATGGCCCCCCGGAAGAAGTTGGCCGCCTCGGCGTAGGCCTCTTCCGGATGCTTCCAGTTGTTGGTCGTGCCCGCGTCCGCCTCCCGTCGGGTGCAGATGTAGGTCTTGTCCTCCGTGCGGGCCACGTCGCGCGGGTCGGTCCGGTGATAGTAACATCCCGGATGTTTTTCCGGATTGAGCGGGATGATTTCGCCCGCGGCGCAGGCCTCGGCCCGCAGTTCGTCGAGCTGCTCTTCGCTGCCGTCGATCCATACGATCCGATCCGGCAGGCAAAGGGCCGCCATCTCCTCGATCCAGTTGCGCAGGTGGTCGTTGTTCGTCGTGTAAATGTTGTTGTTGGACATCCCCAGTCCCCCCTATTGGGCGGGGATGATAGTGATCCCCCGGAGCGGAATCAAGTTTTTCGTCTCTTCACGGGGATTCAGGGCGCCAGATTCAGATCGTCCAGGTAGACCGTCGAGGGCCCGTCGGTGTTCGACACGAAGCCCCACCACTCGAGCCGATCGAAGCTCTCATCCGCGCAGGACAGGCCCGCGTACCGTTGCTGCGCCCCGTCCGGCAGGGTCAGCGTGAGGTCGAAGGTGCCGTCGGCGTCCGGCCCCAGGCCGCAGGCGATCTCGACGTGCACCCACTGGTTGACGGGCAGGGTGGTGAGTTCCCGGCCCCCGGCGACGGCGCGGCCGTCGGGATAGACCCACAGGCGAGGCCCCACCCGGTAGGGATGCCCGCCCGTGCGCCATTCGTGGAAGAACACGGCATCGGCACTCCGGCGCACCGAAAAGCTCCCCACGACGCGGCCCCGGCGAAGGTGCGGATAGAAGGCCAGGTGGGGGTTATAGGCCCGTTCCAGACCCGCGGCGTCGGTCAGCTTGAGGCTGCGCGCGCCGGACGCGGCCGTATCGACGCTGACCCGAATGGTCCCGGCCCCTTCTTCCGACACGAGGTCGATGCCCGAGGGTATGGCGCCGACGGTCATGTCTTCGAAGTCCAGGGCAATGCGGCGCGGCTCGGGCGGCGCCGGCGGCGTGAAGGGCGGACGAGCGATCTTCCGCGGCTTCTCGACCCAGGCCGGCTCGCCGTACAGGCCCGCCTTCGATGCGTCGAAGGGCTCGAAGCCGAGCTCCAGGGCGGGCGATTCGGGCCTCAGCCGAAAATCGGCGGCTTCCGGATCGACGAACAGCGGGTCGGCAACGATCGAGTGCCGGTCGAAGCCGCGGGCCTGCCACTCCTCGAAATTCGCGCCCACGAAGTCGATGGGCTCGCCCGTGGTGTTCCAATAGACGTTGTAGTCCATCCGCCAGTTGCCGTTCTTCCACGTGCTCCCCAGGGCGAGGCCGTTGTTGAAGTACACGATGTTGCGCTCCAACGTGAACGAAATGTGGTCTTCCTCGCGGGAACGGATGAGTTGGCCGGCGTGGGAATAGGCGAAGATGTTGTTTCGCACGACGTTCTCGCGGCCGTAGTGCTGGTGGAACCCGCCGGTGCGCGTGTTGTAGACGAGGTTGTTCTCAATGAGGATTCCGGTGCTGCCCTCGTCGGTGTAAATGCCCCAGCCGCCGTAGAGCCGCGGGTGAGACTGGATGTCGTGGAACACGTTGTTCCGGATCACCGTGCCCGGCGAGATGCCCAGGGTGTAGATGCCGCCCATGTCGTTGAGCTGGCCCCGGCCGATGTGGTGGACCCGGTTATACTCGATTTCGTTGTGATGGGCCGACGACGGCGCGTAGCCCCAGGACCAGCCCACGGAGATCCCGGTGTAGCGGAAGTCGCAGATCTCGTTGTGGGTGATGTTGTTCCACGACGCGCGGCCGATCCAGGCCCCCACGGCCTCGCGAAAGATGCGCCCCCCGTCGTGGATGAAGCAGTTGTCCACCGTGTTGCGTTCCGCCGCCGACTCGGGCGAGGGCGGATCGACGGTCTCGCCGATGCGCACGCCGCCCGCGCCGAGATCGGTGAGCTCGCTCCGCACCAGCCGGTTGTTCTTGCACCCCGCCCGGAACCACACGGCGTAGTTGCCCGTCCGTGCGACCTCGCAGTCGGCCACCACGCAATGACGCGCCCCCACCGCCTCGACCGCCGCGTTGACGCTCGAGGCCGCCTGGCCGTCGCTGTGACCCTCCGGCGCAATGGGAAAATCGGTGTAGTAGAAGCGCAATCCGCGAAATTCGAGATGCTCGACGAAGCGCCCTTCCTCGGGTTTGCCCTCGAGCACCAGGAGCTGGCGCGCCACCGGCGCCACCACCTCGGCCGTAGCCATGTCTTCCCCCGGCATGGGGATATACCGGAGTTTGCCTTCCCGGCGATCGAGGTGCCATTCACCGGGCTGGTCCAGGGCGGCGCGGATGCCTTCAACGAAGTACCGCTGGTCGGGCTGCCAATAGCCGAAGTGCCAGCGCGCGGGCCCCGTGAACTCGACGATGCGATTCTCCTCGTCGAGGTGCTTGACGTGCAGCAGCGACGTGGCCCACGAGTGGTACACGACCACCGTGGCGTCGGCGAGGTCGGGCCAGGACTGAAGATCGCCCTCCCGGTACCGGACCCTGGTGGCGCTCTTCTTGTCCTCGCCCGTTTCCGGATCGGGCTCCACCACGGGGCCTTCCGTATAGAAGGTGTCCTCGGGCTCCGGCTCGTCGCCCCAGGGATGGGCCGCGTTCGGCATCCTCGCGGGGGTCCGGCGCTCGCCGTTGACCCACAGCGACCCGAACCGCCACCCGCCGTCGCGCGCCTCCGGCACGTCCGCCACCCAGACGTCGCCCTCGCGGGTCCAGCCCGTGATGCGTCGCCCGCCGTGGATCACGGGCGCCTCGCCCTTGAATGCCTCGTAGACCACCGGGGCGTTGGGCGCGCCCGAATCTTCGGGTCCGAACACCAGGGGCTCGGCGACGACGTACTCGCCTTCCCGGATCTGCACCCGGGCGCCCGCCTTCGACTCCTGCGCGCGCAAGGCGTCGCGGGCGCCGGCCACGGTGGCGAAAGGCCCGTCGCTGCCGTCGGCGTTGGGTTCCGCCAGCCGCCCCGACCATGCGTCGTTGCCGTTCGGCGCGACGTACAGGATTGTCTCTGCGGCGGGTTGGGAGAGTATGGCGCACAAGACCAGCGTCAACGGTGTGAGCATTGTTCGTTCCCCTCTCTCTGCGGACCATCCGCGGCTCGGACGGCGTCGGGGCCGAATGCGAACCCGCGCATCCCGCCGCGCATCGCCCGGCCGGTGCGAACCCTCGCGGGATTATACGCCGTTCCGCCCCCCGCGGGACAACGCCCCGCGGACGAAGGCTCGAATACTGCGCGAGACCCCGAATCGGGCGGCTCTCCGATTGGCGTACTTGCGGTCCCTGGCCAATGCTGCTAGAGTTATGGGCTTTGAAGGTACGCGGTGAAGGGTGTCGCATCAAATCCAGATTTCCGGCCAGTCTTTCTTACTTTTAGATCCGTTTCCGGAGGAGTAACCCTTGGTTCGCTCGAAGGAATTGCGCGCGGTTCGGTGGTGGGTGGTGGCGGTGGCGGCGGCGCTGGGGGCCGGCGCCCTGGCCTCGCAGACGACGACGGAGCTCCCCCCGCCCGCGACGCGGACGGTGGAATTCGCCGAAGACATTCATCCCCTGTTGGCGGAACGGTGCGGTTCCTGCCACGGCGGCGGCATGTCGCGGGGCGGCCTCAGCCTGGACAGCCGGGAAGGCCTGCTGAATGGCAGCCAGTACGGGCCCGTGGTTGTGGAAGGCAACAGCGCCGAGAGCCGGCTCATCGAAGTCGTATCGGGCCTGGACCCCGACGTGATCATGCCGCCGAAGGGCCCGCGCCTCTCCGACGACGAAATCGGGATCCTTCGGGCCTGGATCGACCAGGGGCTCTCGTGGGACCTTTCGGCGACGGCCGATGCCAATGCCTGGCAGGCGCCCCTGGCCCCGCGGCGACCGGAGGTGCCCGCCGCGGTGAACGCGGAAGCCTCGGAGCATCCCGTCGACCGGTTCCTGGCGGCCTATTTCGCGGATCAGGGCATCGAGGCGCCCGAACCCGTGCCCGACAACGTCTTCGCGCGCCGGGCCTACCTGGACGCGGTGGGGCTGCTGCCGACGCCGGAGGAGTTGGACGCGTTCCTCAACGATCCCGCCCCCGACAAGCGCGAAAAACTGGTGGACAAGCTCCTGTCGGACCGGCAGGGCTACGCGGAACACTGGATCTCCTTCTGGAACGACCACCTGCGCAACGATTTCCAGGGCACGGGCTACATCGACGGCGGACGCAAGCAGATCACGCCCTGGCTCTACCAGGCCCTGTACGACAACATGCCCTACGACCAGTTCGTGGCGCAGCTCATCAACCCCACCGAGGCCAACGAGGGCTTCATCAAGGGCATCGTGTGGCGCGGCACGGTCAGCGCGGCGGAGACGCCCGCCATGCAGGCCGGCCGAAGCATCGCCCAGGTCTTCCTCGGCGTCAACCTCAAGTGCGCGTCGTGCCACGACAGCTTCGTGAACGAGTGGAAACTGGCCGACGCCTACGGCATGGCCGCCGTCTTCACCGAAGAGCCGCTGGAACTGGTCCGCTGCGACACCCCCACCGGCGAGATGGCCGAGATGCGGTTCCTCTGGCCCGAACTGGGTACCCTTGACCCCGAACGGCCCGTGGCGGGACGCCGCGCCCAACTGGCCCGGCTCGTGACCTCCGAGGAGAACGGCCGCTTCGCCCGGACCGCCGTGAACCGGGTGTGGGCGCGCCTCATGGGTCGGGGGCTGGTCGAGCCCCTGGACGACCTGGCCCAGGAGCCGTGGAACGCCGACCTGCTGGACTGGCTGGCCAGTGACCTCGTGGATCAGGGCTACGACCTCAAGGCCGTGATGCGGCGGATCATGACGTCGAGGGCCTATGCCCTGCCGTCGGTGGCGTCGGACCCGGAACAGAAGCCGTACGTGTTCCGCGGCCCCGAGGTGCGCCGCCTCTCGGCGGAACAGTACCTCGACGCCCTGGCCGGCCTCACGGGGGCCTGGCCGACGGAGGCCCAGTTCGCCCTGCCCCATCCGGACGCGAACGCCCCGGGCAAACCCGTCCGGGCCTGGCGCCTGAACTCCGATCCCCTGACGCGCGCCCTGGGCCGGCCCAACCGCGAGCAGGTGACCACGCGTCGCGACGAGCAGGCCACGACCCTGCAGGCCCTCGAGCTGTCGAACGGCGCCACCTTCGCCGCCATGCTCTCGCGGGCTTCCGAAATCCAGGTGCCCCAGGGGCCCGAAGCGCGGGAATTGGCGACGCGGCTCTACCGCCACGCCCTGCAGCGCGACCCCACGGCCGAAGAGTTGCAGGCGGCTGCCGAGGTCCTGGGCGACCCGGTAACCCGAGACGGTCTCGAGGATTTCCTGTGGATCCTGGCCATGCTGCCGGAGTTCCAGTACCTATAGCGAGTTTGGTCCGAATTGGATACCGAGCGCACAGTGGAGATGAACGATGAAGCGGCGTGATTTCCTGAAAGTGGCCGGCGCGGCAACGATGTCGGCTCTGGCGGCAGGCTACCCGCGGCGAATCGAGGCGCAGGAAAGCATCGTGCCGAGAGCCGATACGCTCATCGTGCTGTGGATGGGCGGCGGCATGGCCAGCACCGAGACCTTCGACCCCAAGCGCCACGCGCCTTTCGAGCCGGGGATGCCGTCGGAGCGGGTGCTCAGCACCTTCCCCTCCATCGACACGGCGGTGGACCACATCAAGTTCTCCCAGGGCCTCGAGAAAATGGCGCAGGTCATGGACCGAGGAACGCTCATCCGGACCTACACCGGCGCCGACCTCGGGTTCATCCTCCATTCCCGCCACCAGTACCACTGGCACACGGGCTACGAGCCGCCCCAGAGCGTGGCTTGCCCTCACATCGGCGCGGTCATCGCGCGGACCCTCGGCCCCCTCAACCCCGACGTGCCGGCCTTCATCGACATCGGCCAGCGCCTCGACGTGGGCGAGGGCGAGGAACTGAAGGCCTTCCACACCGCCGGGTTCCTGGGAACCGAGTACGGACCCTTCTTCATCCCCAACCCCGAGGAGTCGCAGGCCGCCGTGCAGCCCCCGGCCGGCATGACCACCAGCCGCTTCCAGAACCGGTACAAGGCCTACAAACGGTTCGTCGATTCGAGCCCCGTCGGCCGGTACGGCAGCGATTACCAGCGGGAATCGCTGATCCGTTCGCTCGAGAACGCCCACCGGCTGCTCAATTCGCCCGCCGCCAAGGCCTTCGACCTCTCCCTCGAGCCGAAGGAGTCCTACGACAAGTACAACACCGGCCGTTTCGGCCTGGGCTGCCTGTTGGCGCGGCGGCTCACCGAGGCCGGGGCGCGGTTCATCGAAGTCACCACCGAGTACGAACCCTTCAAGTACTGGGACACCCACGAGAACGGCCACACCCGCGCCGCCGAGATGAAACAGGTCATCGACGCCCCCGTGGCCCAGTTGGTGCTCGATCTCGAAGAGCGGGGCCTCCTCGACCGCACCCTCATCGTCCTCGCCAGCGAGTTCAGCCGCGACATGATGACCGAGGGCAAACCCGAGAAGAAGGTCCAGGACCAGGTCGAGGTGCCGCCCGTGGTGTCCGAGATGAAGCACTACGGCATGCACCGCCACTTCACCGACGCCGGTTCGGTGCTGCTCTTCGGCGGCGGCGTCAAGCGGGGATTCCTCTACGGCACCACCGCCGACGAGCGCCCCTGCAAGACCATCGACAAGCCGGTGTACCTCACCGATCTGCACGCGACCATCTACACCGCCATGGGCATCTCGCCGCAGGTGAGCTACGAGATCGAGGGCCGTCCCTTCTACGTCACCAAGGACGGCCTCGGCAAGCCCATCATGGATCTGTTCGCGTAGACGAGTCTCCTGACGGAAGAGGTCGCAGGCCGCGGAATCGACAACGGGCCTGCGACCTCTCTTTTTGCTCTCCCGCGGGTCGACAAGCGCCCCACGATGCCGGCGACCAGGAATGCCACGCTTGCCGCCATCGCCAAACCGTGAGTAACCAGGTTCTCACCCGATCCTGCTACAATGGCGCGCCAAATGCGGGATGGGGCATCAGGGGGAGCCATTCATGAACGGGCGGGATCGCTTTCGAGCGGTGATGGATTACGGCGCGCCGGATCGCGTGCCGAACCACGAGTTGGGGGTGTGGCCGCAGACGGCCCGGCGCTGGGAGGAAGAAGGACTCGAACCTCACCAGTGCCATTGGGACTGGTTCACGGGCGAAGAGTACTTCGACATGGACCCGCGGGAGTTCATCAACGTCCACTGCGGCATGATCCCCGCTTTCGACGTGGAAGTCCTCGAGCGCACCGAGGAGTACGAAGTCATCCGCCACGCCCACGGCGTGGTTACCCGGGCCCTCATCGCGGGCACGGTAGGCGGCGGCCGGGCCTCCATGGACCAGTACCTCAGTTGGCCCGTTTCCGATGTGCCCAGCTTCCGCGAGCTCAAGAAGCGCTTCGACCCGACCCTGCCCGTTCGCTATCCACCCCAGTGGCGCGAGATCATGGCCCCCGGCTGGCGGAATCGGGATCATGTCCTGGTCCTGGGACGCAACTGCAGCACCCTGGGTTTCTACTGGCGCGCGCGGGAGTGGATGGGAACGGAAAACCTGTCCTACGCGTGGTACGAGCAGCCGGACTTGATGCACGAGATGATGGAGTTCATCGCCGACTTCACCATCGAGGTCACCCGGCCCATCCTGGAAGCCGACATCGCGCCGGACTACGTGGTCCTCAACGAAGACATGTCGATGAAGAACGGCCCCCTCCTGAGCCCGGACCTCTACCGCGAATTCATCTTCCCCCACATGAAGCGCGTGGTCGAGTTCTTCAAGAGCCGTGGCGTGCGCTACGTCATGGTCGACACCGACGGCGACTGCCGCCTCCTGATCCCGCCCATCCTCGACTCCGGCGCCGACGGCGTATGGCCCCTCGAGCGCGCCTCCGGCATGGACCCGGTACGGCTGCGCAAGGAGTTCGGACGGAGCCTGCGCATGTGGGGCGGCGTGGACAAGCGCGTCCTCGCCCGGGATCGCAAGGCCATCGACGAGCACCTCCGGGCCCTGGCGCCGCTTGTCGAAGAAGGCGGGTTCATCCCCACCGTGGACCACACGGTGCCGCCCGACGTGCCTTTCGACAATTTCCGGTACTACATGGACCGAAAGCGGGCCCTGCTGTCCGGAGAGTTTTAGACCGGGTGGCATCGGAGGCGCGGCCTGGGCTATCCTCGTTCCCGAAGACGCTACCGGATGCACACCCGATGTTCCGCTTCCAACTCCGTCATACGCCGTCGATCGGTGATGCCCTTTGCACCGGCGTCCGGACCCGGGACGCGGCGGATACCTCCGGTCGTCGACCCCGGGATCGGCCCTTGCGACTGCGCTTCCACGGGGGGGTGGCCCTGGGATGGCTGGCCCTCGTCATCTACGGATTGGCCCTTCCGAGCCTGCCGCGGCCCCTCGCCGAAGCCACGGGCGCCTTCAGCCGGAGCCTCGGCGGCCTCCTCAGCGCATCGACGGCCTGGACGCCGGTAAGCGTCTCGGAAATCGTGGATTTTCTCACTTTCGGCGTCGTGTCGGTCCTCGTGATTCGGGCCCTGGCCGAAGTGGCCCGCCGAAGGCGACGCGGTCGCAACGTCCTCGCCTGCGGGGCCTTGTGGTCGCTCACCGTCGTCCTGCTCCTCTCCACGGAGGCCTATGTCGCGTGGGTGCTGGGCCGTCCCCTGACCCCGCTGCCCGAACGGCTTGGCTGGGCGACCTCGGACGAGGCAAATGCGGACATCCCGGTGCCGGGGGAGACGGAGCTCTCGGCGCTGTGCGCCGAACTGGTCGCCGCCACCAATCACGCCTACCTCGAGGCCTTTCACACCGACGACCTGGGCCGGCCCAGCGCACCGCCGACGCCGTCGAAGCTCGACGAAGCCGTCGAAGACGGCTACCGCGCCGCGACCGCGCACTTGGGGTTGCCCGGTGCGTTCGCCCGATCCCGCGGTCCCGCAAAACCGGTGGCGTTCTCTGAGTTCCTGTGCCTCACCCACACCCTGGGCTACTACGACCCCCTCACGGGCGAGGCGAACTACAACCGACTCATGCCCGCCTCGATGCTGCCCCAGACCCTGGCCCACGAGAAGGCCCACCAGCGGAGCGTGTTCCGCGAAGACGAGGCGGAGTTCTTCGGATACATGGCGTGCATCCTGAGCGACGACCCCTACGCACGCTATTCCGGCTACCTCTTCGCCCAGGAGGTGCTGCTCTGCGAGCTGGCGCGGCTCAATCCCGAAGCGGCCAGGAACCTGGCAGGCCGGCGGCTGCCGGGCGTGCGGCGCGACGTGGAGGCCCAGATCGAATTCCACGAGACTTACGCCGGCCCCGTTTCCCTGGCGTCGCGGCTGGTCGTCGACCTTTGTCTGAAAGTGGCCGGCGACAAGCACGGCATCGACTCCTATCAGCGGAGCGCCCTGCTGATCGTGGGGTATGCCCGCCACCGCGGCGGGTCGTGCGCGTCGCAAGTCGCCGACTCCGAATCCTTTACACACCGTCAAGAAACGGACGACGGAAGCTCCCGTAGACCCCTCGGCGCGCCTCATGACGACGAGTTGCTACCCTTCGGTTCCGCCGACGCACACCGATAATCCGCCGTTCGGAGGCTATCGGAACCCCCTTCCCGGCCAAGAACCCGTCTAAGCCCATCGGCCGGTTTGACTTGCGCCCGGTTTGTATGTTATTTTCCCTTGCTTTTGCAGCCTGGGTCGGCGTTTCCCAATGGAGCATTGCCTGGGTCTCGCCGCCGGTGCGGGGCCGCAGGTCATCTCGAGTGCAGGTTCCCAATGGCGAAGATTAAGGTGGGCATCATCGGGTGCGGGAACATCGGCACCGATCTGTGCCTGGCGGTCCGCGCGGGCGAGATTTCCGCGCAAGTGGTTGCCCTGACAGACGTTGAGCCGGGTCGCGCGGAGAGCCTGAACGAAGCGCAGCAGTTGAATGCCCGCATCTGCGACCTCGAGGAGAACGTCCGCCTGTCGGACTTTGTCGTCGAGTGCGCGGGAGCGGCGGCGGTGCAATCGGTGATCGAGGCCTGCATCCGCCACCAACGGGACTGCCTGGTGATGAGCCTGGGCGGACTGCTGGCGTCGCCGGACCTGCTGGAGCGGGCCCGCACGGCGGGCGTCGAGGTGCGGCTGCCCTCGGGGGCCATCTGCGGCCTGGACGGCATCCGCGCGGCGCGCGAGGCGGGCCTCGAGCGGGTGACCCTGACGACGCGCAAGCCGCCCAAGGGCCTGGTAGGCGCGCCCTACCTGGCCGAGCGGGGCATCGACGTCGAGGCCTTGACCGAGCCGACGGTGGTGTTCGAAGGAACGGCGCTCGAGGCGGTGAAGGCTTTTCCGAAGAACGTGAACGTGGCGGCGGGGCTGAGCCTCGCCGGCGTCGGACCCGAGAAGACGCGGGTCCGGGTCATTGCCGACCCCACGACCGACGCCAACAGCCACGAGGTGATGGCGGAAGGCCGGTTCGGCCGCCTGACCGCCGTGACGGAGAACATGCCGTCGCCGCGGAACCCGAAATCGAGTTATCTGGCGTCGTTGTCGGCGTGCGCGGAATTGCGCGCGGCGGCTCTGGCGTTTGAACGAAGGAACGCGAGTTAACGCCCGGACGGATAGGCCCCGCGCAAGGGCTTGGTTGCGACGAAGGCAAGTGGAGAAATGAGCATGTACGCAGTGGTGAAGACCGGTGGCAAGCAGTACCGGCTTTCCCAGGGGGACGTGGTCCGGGTCGAGAAGCTCGACGTTAACCCCGGGGAGCAGGTGGAACTGGGCGGCGTGTGCCTGCTGGCTCACGACGACGGCATCGTGGTGAATCCCGCGGAGCTCGAAAACGCGCGGGTGGTGTGCCAGGTGGTGGCCCACGGCCGCGCCAAGAAGATCCGCGTGTTCAAGAAGAAGCGCCGCAAAGGCTATACGCGCACCTACGGGCATCGGCAGGACTACACGGAACTCCGGGTGCGCCGCGCCAGGACCGGGACTTTGTCGGCCTGATCTGGGAGAGCGAGGACCGCTGGAGCCACCCGCTGCACCGCTACG
>CAYVOE010000105.1:9166-12889 GCA_964452795.1 uncultured Nitrospiraceae bacterium | reverse complement strand
GGGATTCGACGGCGCGCCTGGCACGGGCGGGATCGGTCTCGGCCTCGAGGGAGCCGCCGAGGCGCAGGTAGGCTTTGAGGAAGGTGGCGGCGTCGCCGCGCACTTCGTCGGGGTCGCCCACGAGGATCACCCGCGTGTCGTAACCGGCCACCAGGGCCCGGCGCGCCACGACGAAGCCGTCTCCCCCGTTGTTCCCCTTGCCGCAGACGACGCCTACGGGGCCTTCCGGCATTTCGCGAAACACGGCGGCGCCGGCGTGGTCCATGAGCACGGCGCCGGGGATGCCGAGGGTCTCGATGCAGCGGCGGTCCGCCTCGCGCATGGCGGCAACGGAGAGGGCCTTCACCGGGCGGGCCTCCGTCCGGTCCCTCCCACTCTCACGCCCGGCGCGGCGGGGGCCGACGATACGGGCGCGTCGGGCGGCGGGGCCGCGGCGGGGGCCGACGATACGGGCGCATCGGGCGGAAGGGGCGCGGGCCGACCGGGAGCGGGCGGTGCGGGCCGTCCGGGCAGGGCGCGCGGAACGGGGGCCGGGGCATATCCGATGCCGGGCGCGGGACGGCCGAGGGGCAGAGGCCGCGGGGGCCCCAAGGTGGTTTGCACACGATACGTGAGGACCGTCTCGCCGTCGGCCGGAACGTCGACCTTGAAGACGGCGGTGGCGGCGTCGCGCTTTTCGTGGGGCGTGGAACTCTCGAGGATCTCCCACTGGCCGCCGATGTGCTCGACGACCTCGACGGAGACGGGCTCCTCCTTGTGGTTGCGGAGGGTGATGTTGAAAGCGGATACGGTGACGTTTTCGGCGATCTGCTGGAAATCGGTCTGCAGGCGCTCGGCCACGATGTCGAAGGCGCTGCCGATGCGCAGGCTCACCTCCTCGTCGCGGGGGGTGTGCTCGATGCGGTCCTCGCCGGCGAACTGGAGCGTGCCCTCCCGGTCCTCCTGGTAGACGCGCATGATCCCGGCGGGCAGGGGCATGCCCAGGCCCGCGGCCTCCTCGTTCCGGAACTTGATCACCACGGCCACCCGCGCCTCGGGCAACTCGGGCACGGGGCCGAAGAGGGGCGGGTGGCTTTCGAGCTCGTAGGCCTTCTCGACGGTGACGCCGGAAGCTTCGAGGAGGTTGACCTGCTTGGACTGGTTCTGGCGCAGGGTGGTGCGCCGCGGCAGGGTGTAGAGGTGGTACTCGGCGAAGGCCTCCTGCTGGAGGGGAGCCGCTTCCATGGTCTTAAAGTATGGCGGGGCGACTCCGCCGCCGCCGAGTCCGCCCATGGGAGGCTGAATGATGTTGACGTCGCCGGCCACCAGCTTGAGCCGGGCGTTCTTGTACTCGGCCCCGGATTCGTTCGTGAGGGTGACCCAGCCCTGGATGTCGACGTGTTCCTCGGAAGGGTCCAACGTGACAACGTAGTCGGCATTCCAGCGCAAGCCGTAGGTGAGGTAGGTGAGCTCGAGTTCGGGGTCGGAGGCCTCGTTGACGAGGAGCCAGAGCAGGGACGGTCGAGCGACGAGATTCTCGGGTATCTCGGGGAGTACGACGTTTCCGGGGTGCCCCAGATAAATGTCGCCGTCGATCTCGAAGATGGGCCCGTCGTTGACGCTCAGAAGCCGGGCGGCGACCCGCTCGAAACGCAGGTCCCGATCGTATCCGATGAGTTCAACCGCTTTGCCCACATACTTTTCCATGAGCTTGGCGGGGCTGATGAGGTCGAACTCGTAGTTCTGCTCGAGGACGGTGAGGCTGCCGGGCCGCGCGACGGAGTC
Organism: uncultured Nitrospiraceae bacterium; assembly: GCA_964452795.1. GTDB lineage: Bacteria > Hydrogenedentota > Hydrogenedentia > Hydrogenedentales > SLHB01 > CAYVOE01. The sequence goes on along the minus strand of CAYVOE010000105.1, from coordinate 11,125 downwards.
GAGGCTGACGGTCTCGGGTCGGATCTGCTGGGCCACGTCGGAGAAGCGCAGCCGCTGCTCGCCCGTGGGCAGGGATAATTTGCGGCGATCGCGAACGAGGCCGAGGTTGTTGTTGTAGACCGTGACGGCCACGTCGGTCTGGTCGCTCAGGGTGGTCTCGGCGGTCGCTTCGTCGCCGGTGGTGTCGACGCCGGTGACGGGGGGCTGCGCGGGCTCCTGGGCGGCCGCAAAATCGGAGAAAAGACAGGCAAGAAGTAGAAATGGAGCGGCCGAGAGGGCGCGGTGTAGGTTGTTCATGGGCGCCATCCTTATGGCTTAGGCGGAAAGTCGTTTCCGGCCGGAGTATCGTTGCGTGGTACCCCTACTCTACGGCGTGGGAATCGTGGGAGCAAATTGACGGCCGGTGATGTTATGCTGTGGGCGCGGCAGTACAGCGGGCCGTCCTCGCGTCGGCGACTGACACGAACCGCGGTTTGCGGCGAATTGACGTGCCGACGGGTGTTGACTCTCGTCTCGGATGGACCGATTCGATAGTATGCAGGAGCCATCGACCGCGAACGCGGATCTGGAGTCGCGAATGGATCAGTCGGTAACCCAAGCCGTAGTAAAGCTGGTCGACAGTATCGAGAACGTGGTTTTCGGCAAGCGCGACGCAGTGGAGCTGTGCGTGGCGGGGTTGCTGGCCCGAGGCCACATCCTCATCGAAGATATTCCGGGCATCGGCAAGACGACGCTGGCCCAGGCCCTGGCCCGGTCCATCGACTGCACGTTTAACCGCATCCAGTTTACCAGCGACATGCTGCCTTCCGACATCCTGGGGGTGTCGGTCCTGGATCCAAAGACCAACACCTTTGAATTTCGACACGGGCCCATTTTCGCCAACGTTGTCCTGGCGGACGAAGTGAACCGGACCCCGCCCAAGACGCAGAGCGCGCTCCTCGAGGCCATGGGCGAACACCAGGTCTCGGTGGAGGGCAAGCCCCACCGGCTGCCCGAGCCTTTCCTGGTGCTGGCGACGCAGAACCCCATCGAGTACGAAGGCACCTATACCCTTCCGGAGTCGCAGCTCGACCGGTTCATGCTCCGGATCGAGATGGGGTATCCGGGGGACGAGGACGAGATGCGGATCATGCGCCGGCGCGACCCGCGGGTGGCCCTGGAACGCCTGCAACCGGCCCTGACGGGTGCGGAAGTGCTCGAGCTTCAGGCGGCGGTCGAAAAGGTGATGGTGGAAGAGAGCGTGGCGCAGTACATGCTCGATGTGGTGCGGGGCACGCGGGAAGACGAGCGAATCCTGCTGGGGGCGAGTCCGCGGGCCTCCGTGTCGTTCTACGAGGCCTGCCAGGCGCGGGCCCTGGTGAAAGGGCGCGACTACGTGACGCCCGACGACGTGAAGCACATGGCGGTTCCGGTCCTTTCGCACCGGGTGCTGGTGCGGGCCCGGGGCGCAGACCCGGCGGCGGTGGCGCGCGAACGGATCCGGGCGGTACACGACGCCCTTCGCCGGGTTCCGGTGCCGGTGTAACCCCATGGCGGAACCGCGGCGTCGGAAGCAGCAGCGAATCCTGTGGCCGGGCGTGTCTTTTTTGCTCGTGGCCGTCTTCGTAATCGTGGCGGCGGTCAACACGGGCGCCAACCTGCTGTACCTGGTGGGCGGCGGCCTGGTGAGCTTCCTGATCCTGTCGGTTTCGCTGTCGCGGTGGACGCTTCGACGGCTGGCCTTCTCGCGTGAGGCGCCTCACACGGTGCATCGCGGCGACACGCTGCCGGTGACGGTCCGGCTGGAAAACCGGAAACTGGTGATGCCGGTGAGCTCGCTGACGCTGGAGGAGGCGAACCATCCGGGCGAGTCCCTGGGGTACGTCTTTCGTATTCCCGCGCGCAAGGCGGCGGTCGTCGACGTGGTCCACGTCTTCGAGCGCCGAGGGGTGCACCCCCTGCCCGGTTTGGTCGCGGTAA
>CAYVOE010000105.1:0-9156 GCA_964452795.1 uncultured Nitrospiraceae bacterium | reverse complement strand
TGCGCCAGCCCCTGACCGACGAACGGGAGGTGGTGGTGTACCCGCGCATCTACCCGGTCCGGGCGGCCGCCCTCGAGCGCCTGGCGGGCTCGGGCGACACGCGCCGCCAGATCGGCCCGGAAGGCGACGAATTCCACAGCCTGCGCGACTACATCCGCGGCGACGACACCCGGCGCATCGCGTGGCGGTCGAGCGCGCGCAAGGGCAACCTTCTGGTGCGCGAGATGGAATCGGAATCGACCCGAATGGTGTTTCTGTGCATAGACACACGCCGGTTGGAGCAGGAAGATTTCGAGGATCGGTTCGAGGAGGCCATGGACGTGGCCGCGTCGCTGGCGGACGCCCTGCTGGCGCGGCAATTCGCGGTGGGATTGATGACGCCGATGGTGTTTCTGGCCGAAGCGGAAGGGGCCGGCCAGATCCGCCGCATCCTGGACACCCTGGCCCGCCTGGAACCCACGGACCCCGATACCGGGGCCTTTCCGCCGCCCCTGACCCACCGTCGCGGTGCGGCCCAGTTGCTTGTCTCACCCGACCCGGCCCGGTGGGGATTTCGAAGCGGACCCTCCGGCACGCGGGTCGTGGATCCGAGGGAGGTACTGAATGCTTAAGCGGGTGCGCACGGCGTTGTCGTTGAGCACGTCACTTCTGGTGTTCTCGGGTTACCTGGCCCTGTCCACCACGATTGAATACGGCCCTCCGATACTGCTTCTCCCCGTCTTCATCTTCACGCTGGTGCCCGTGGCGGAATGGCTGGACGCACGGTTCCCCAGCTACCGCCGGGTCACGACCCTGCTGACCCTGTTCCTGACGCTGAGCATTCCCGTGCTCCTCCTGAGCTACAACCTGTTCCCCACGGTGGTGGCGCTGGTGATCTTCATACAGGCCCACAAGCTGCTGCACGTGAAGAATGCGCGGGACTACTACCACATCTTCCTGATGTCGTTCTTCCTGCTGGTGACGGCGTGCGTGCTGTCACCGGACGCGGCCATCGCCCTGCCGATCCTGCTGTTCCTGACGAGCAGCGTATGGGCCTTCCACAGCCTGCAGGTCCACGTCGAGGCGGTGCGGGGCCCCCGCACGCCGGAACCGGAGATCGTGTCGCTCGACGAACGGCGGGGCCGGTCCGAACCGCAAAACCGCTTCGTGAATCCCGGGCTGCTGGTGACGTCCACGGCGATTACGCTGGCATGCATCCTGATGACGGTGGCCTTCTTCGTGGCGACGCCGCGCATGGAGGCGGGCGTGTTCGGCGGGCGCAACCTCGAGCTGTCGCGGCCCGTGACGGGGCTGACCCACACGGTGGACCTGGCGGCGGCGGGGGGCGAGATCCAGCGGGACACGTCGCCCGTGATGCGGGCCATCGTTCAGCTGGACAACGAGCCCGGAAAGCCCTATTCAGGCCCGCTCTATTGGCGGAGCACCTCGCTGGACCGGTACAACGGCACGGGCTGGGAGAACCGCAGCGAGCAGACCCAGATCTACGACGACGCGCCCCAGCCCAAGTTCATGAGCGCGGGCAACATGATCGACCGGACCAACCTGCGCACCGCCAAGCTGGTGAAGCAGACCATCTACCTCGACCGGATCCCCGAAAAGGGCCTGCCCTGCCTGACCCTGCCGCTCAACGTGATGTCGGACGATGCGCGCCTGCGGTGGGACATCGTGAAGGAGGATTGCACGGTCGACGTGGCGGGCATCAGCCGGAGCAGCATCCTCTACACGGTGGTGTCGGAGGTGGAAGAGCCCCTGACGAACCCGTACAAGGTGCAGGAGCTGATGAATTCCGGCGCGGAAGACCGGAAGCTGCTGGAAGTGCCCGAGGACGAGCTGTCGGCGACGGACCGGGCCCGGGTGGAGGCGATTCGGCTGGCGGGGGCCGACTACGCGTCGCGCTTCCTGTACCTGCACTATCGGCGGCTCACCGACGAGGGGTTGAACCTTTCCGAGGAGACGCGCCGGCTGGCCCGAGAGCTTACGGCGCCTTATGACAGCACCTTCGAGAAGGTGATGGCCATCGACCGGTTCCTGAGCGACGGCGACTTTGTGTACAGCCTGAGCAACCAGGCGGCGAACGCCGAGAACCCGGTGGACCACTTCATCCGGGTGTCGCGCATGGGTCACTGCGAGCTGTTCGCCAGCGCCATGGCGTTGATGCTGCGCAGCCTGGGAATCCCGACGCGGGTGGTGACGGGCTATCGCGGAGGTGAGTGGAATCCCAGCGACGGCGCCTACACCATTCGGGCCGACATGGCGCACCTGTGGGTCGAAGTGTACTTCGTGGATTTCGGCTGGATGACCTTCGATCCTTCTCCGGCAGAGAGCGATGTCCCGACCACCGTAAGCAGCCGCCTCGAACACCTGCTCTACAGCAACCTGCTCAAGGGAAAGATGTTCTGGTATCAGCACGTGGTGGGATACAGCAACCGCACGGGATTTGAAGGACTGCGCCGCGTCATGGGGTTCCTCTTCGGCTGGATGGGCGGCTCCCGGGTGGAATCGCTGGGGCCGGCGTCGATCACGTCGCGTCTCCACGGGCTGACGGTGGACCTGCGGACCATCCTGGCCCTGCTGGCCGCCGGCGTCATCCTGGGACTGGCCGCCGGCCATTACCTCCGGGGCGGCGCGGGCGTCCGGAGACGACGGCTCGTGCTGTCGCCGGACCAGCTCCGGGCGATACGGTTGTACCGGGACGTTCGCGGACGGCTTCGGGGATACGGCATCGGACCCGAGACGGATACGGCGGAGGACCTGCTCCGCGCCATCCGGGACCGCGAAGACATCCCCGTGGCGGAGGCCGACCGCGTGCTGCGGGCCTACAGCCGGACCCGGTTCGGCGGACGTCCCCTCCCGCGGGCGGAGTTCCAGGAGCTTCGGAAGGCGGCTCGAAGCCTCTGAACGCGGCGGCGGAACACGGCACACCTCTCCCCTCCCCCGCTCTCCAAGCGTAAAAAAGGGCGGCCCGATCCGAAACGGACCGGACCGCCCCAGACGATCTATCGCGTGAGGATGATGTAGAAGGCGTGGATGACGCCGGGGAGCCATCCCAGCAGCGTCAGCACGATGTTGAGCCAGAAGTGGGGTCCCAAGCCGACCTGAAGCAGCACACCCACCGGGGGCAATATGATCGCCAGGATCAGTCTCAGGATATCCATGCATTCCTCCTGTCGTAAGTAGTGGCAGCGAATTGGGAAAGGGGTCCGCGGGGGGCGGTCCGTTCAGGGATTGAGAGAAGGGGGTGAGGCATCAGACGGCCATCTGCCGGCGACGCCGGCGCCGGCGACGGCTGGATCGACGCTTGGAGCCGGCCTCCTGGGCCATGACCCAGGTGCTTTCAAACTCCGAGTCGACCAGGGTCGCGGTAACCAGGGCGAGCGCCGCTGCCGTCAGAACGATCGTAGACACAGAGAGTCTCCTTTCGAAGGGAAATCACACGCGGAAGGCACACAGGGCGCGGTGTGAGGGGAAGCCGCGTCGGGAGAAAGGCGCGGGCCAGGGCGTGTGACGAAAAATGTAGGGGTTCGCGGCGGGGCGCGAAACGCGCGGGGCCGCGAAAGGCTGACACAGACATTTTACCCGAGAATGTGCCGGCGTGCCACGAGAGGGGTGGCCAGGACACAAAAGCTCAGTAGGCGCCGTAGCGGAGGCCGGCGTCGATCCAGGCGAAGTAGTTGGCCTCGGTCTTCGGCGACAGGGGCTCGCTGATGGGCGCGGCGGTGGGCATGAGGACGTATCCGCCGCCGGGCTTGCCCTCGTCCATCTGCTGCTTGACGAGGGCGTCGATCGCGTTGGGTTCGAGGGTTTCCAGGGCCTTGAGCTCGGTGTTTCCGAAGAGAACGAGGCGATCGCCGTGTTTTTCCTTCACTTCACCCAGGGTGATGTCGCCGTCGGGCGGTGGCTCGATGGGGTCGAGTCCCCTGGCGCCGGTGGCGACGATGTGGGGCAGCACCTCCCGTATGCGCCCGTGGCAGTGGAGCCGGGGGAAAATGCCTGCGCTCTCGAGGGTCTGCACGATGTCGCGGCAGTAGGGAACGACGAACTGCTCGAAATGGTCCGGGGGCAGAAAGGGCGGCGTGTAGTACTCGGGCCCGCAGATCCGCATGACGTCGCCGAGGCGATACTCGGCTTCGACGGCGAACTTGGGCGCCATCAACCGGGCGAAGGCGTCGACGAGCTCGGCCACGAGGTCGCGGTGATGCCAGGAGAAAAGGCAGAAATGGCGGAGCTCGAAGAGCTCGGCCGTCATGCAGGAAGGGTCGGCGGTGGTATTCATGACGACGCCGTGGTCGCCGACGCGTTCCTGCGCCACGGCGTAGTCTTCCCGGGCGGCGCGGACCTTGTCCTCGTCGAGCTGAAACAGGTCGGGCATGACGCGGAGGTATCGCTCGGCGTCTTCGGGGGTCTTGAGCAGGTGTTCGACGACCCAGGTGGTGTGAACGCCCGGCACGCGTTGACGGGTGCAGGTCAGGTCGCCGAGGGGCGTCCGAAGGCGGCTGTGGACGGTCACCCGGGAGCAGGGCCCCGCCTCTTCCCGGTGCTGCCACAAGTCCGAATCGACCCAGGGGTCCCAGCCCCACATGTAGATGCAGTCGGTGTCGGCGCGGATCTTGTCCATGAGGCGCCGGTAAGACGGGGCCCGATTCTCGAAGCTGTCGGGGTTGTGCCCGTTGAGCTCGTAGGTGGAGATGGGCACCCTGTCGACCGGTTCCCGCCGGAAGGTGCGCAGCAGTCGTTCGCGCGAAGTCATTCCGTCATTCCCCCGAAAAACGTGATGAACTGCGGTACGCGATGGCTCGTACGCGGTATGTCAGGCCCTGCGGCCGGGCGTCATCCTCCAATCTCGATTTCGGCGTAGGACACCACGGTCCCCGACCCGGCGTGGCCCAGCATGTCGATGGTGTTGGACGGCAGGTTGCCGGCGCGGACGTTGGCGAGCAGAAACGCGCCGAACGGCGTCTTGAGCGGGAGGATTGTGTACTCCGGAGCGTCCGGATTCGGATGGATGGGAAGCAGGGCGTTTCGCGGCGTCTCGCCGGAGACGTAGACCACGGCGTAAACCGTGCCGTCGACGGTCTCGTGGAACCGGGCCCAGGCGATTTCCTCGCCGGGCCTGCCCTCGTGGAGGAGGCGGCGCTCGACGACTTCGCCGTCCTTGACCACGGCGAGGTGGAAAGAGTTGAGGATGGACCGGTCGGGGAAGAACTTGTCGCGCATGAGCTCGGACTGGACCTCGCGCTGGGTATAGAGGATGTAGGCCGATCCGTCCGGGGAGATCCACAGGTCCTGGTTGGAGATGTGTCCGGCGGTGGCGTCGACGTTGGCGACCTCGATGGGGGCGATGAAATCGGGTCCGCGCAGGTCGGGGGTGTAGGTGTAGTAGAGGATGCGGAACACGTAATCCCAATCGCGTCCGGTCTGGGCGCGCTTGTATTCGGCCCACTCCTGTACCGGTTCCCGAATGTCGCCGATGGCGAGGACATGGGCCTCGGCGCCGCGCAGGGCCACCTGGGGGTAGCAGGCGCGGATGGGGAAGGTGATGGCGCCGTTCTTGGAGGTCTCGCCGTCGCCGTTCATCAGGGCCCAGTTCTGCTCGCTGGTCTCGGCGTCGATGTTGAGCATGAGGATGTTCCCGGAGTCGGGGTCGACGGCGAACCCGCGGTACGAGTGGTCGGTGAACCGGGGCTCGCCTTTCCAGCGGGGCTGGAGGTCGCTGGGCGTCTTCGAATCCTTCAGGGAAAAGTGGAGCAGGTGCGGCCGGGCGGGGCCGTATTCGATGCGGGGCGGCACGATGAGGTCGTTGACGTTGAGAAGGAAGGTCTCCCGGTCGAGGGTGGCCAGGGGGCAGGGTTCCCGCTGGAGGTAGTCTTCGGCCTCGGCTTCCCGTTTCCATCCGTCTTCGGTGCGGCGGAGGATGACCCAGCGCGTGTTGCTCAGCTTGGGCACGTCGGGCCCGGTCTCCATCTGGCTGACGATCACCCCGTCCTTGAGCCGCAGGATGGTGGTGCAGCCGTAGCTCCAGAAGGGACCGGAGCCGTTGTCGGGAGGAACGAGGGTGTAGACCTCTTCTTCGACGTTGACCGAGACGGTGGGCGCATCGGCGACGGCGACGGCCGGCGCGAGGCCCGCGAGGAACAGCAGGATGACGATAGGCTTCATTGGAAAAGTCCTTGGTGAGAATTCAGTAAGAGGCCGGTTCATCTTCGAGCGGGATTATCAGCCACAGGATGATGTAGACGACGATGCCCGGAAAGGCGGAACTGCACACCGAGGCCAGGACATAGAGCAGGCGCACGCTCGCGGGAGAAAATCCAAAGTAGTCGGCCAGCCCCCCGCACACGCCCGCGATCATGCGGTCGCGACGGGATCGGCGCAAGGGTCGATTCGGCATGTCCGTTCCTCCTGGACGGTCATGGTAGCACAGCCGGCGGGCTCAACCAACGGCCGCCGCGGCCGGAGTGGCGTTGCATTGCGTATTGATGATAGCATGACACTATAGAACCCTTGGGGGTGACGGAGGGGAACCGGGCGAGAGGTGCGAGGCATGCTCAGTCGTCTGATGACGCGTCGGGAGCAGTTCGTACTGTTGGCGGTGGCGGTGGCCCTGGCGGTGGGGAGCGGCGTGCTGTATGTCACGCGGGCGTCGGCTTCCCGGGGGCCCGCGATCCAGGAGGCGGCGCCGGAGACGGGGCTCGGCAGGGCGTTCCCGCGAGAGCCGACGCCTCCGATTCCCGAAGCGCCGGTCCCGGAGGCGACGAATGTCGTGCTCCCCGGTCCGGTGCCGGAGCCGCGCACGGTGAAAGTGTCGGTGCGGGGCGCGGTGGAGCGGCCCGGCGTGTATTCGCTCGATTCGGACGCGCGGATCCAGGACCTCCTGGAGAAGGCCGGAGGCGCGCGGGAAGAAGCGGACCTCACCGACATCAACCTGGCGGCGCCGCTGATTGACGGGACCACGTTGACGGTGCCGGCGCGGCCGTCGCCGGTCGACGCGGCCGGTCCCTACGCGGTGGTGCCGGCTCCGTTCCCGACGATGAACCCGCCGGAATACACGGTATCGGGGTGGCAATCGGCCGGAGGCTCGGCCGCGGGCACGGGCGAAGGAGTCGGATCGACCGGCAGCGGGCCCGGCACGGGAAAGGTGGACCTGAACCGGGCGACGGCGCAGGAACTGGAAGCGTTGCCGGGAATCGGGCCGAAGCTGGCCCAGGAGATCATTCGGTACCGCGCCCACATGCCCTTCGGCCGCGTCGAAGACCTCATCGAGGTCAGCGGGATCGGCGAGAAGAAGCTGGAAGCGCTTCTGCCCCACGTTACCGTCGAGTAAAACGCGCGAGGCCCGGCTTCATGAAAGGGTTGGCCCATGATTGATGAACGGACCCGGCCCACGGCGCCGCCACAGCCTCTGGAAGAGGCGGACGCCCTCTGCGAACGATGCGGACAGGTCAATCCCGAAGACGTCACCGTCTGCCGGAATTGCGGAAACGACCTGCTCGAACAGCGGGCCCGGCGCCTCGCCACCAGCCGCGCCTACGAAGATCTCGACCGGGAGAAGCCGCGTCGGCGGGCTTTAGCGGGTCTGCTCACGGTATTCGGACTCCTGCTGATCCTGTGGACCGGGCTCAACGCCGCGCGCATCGAGGAATGGCTGGTCAAGGCCCAGACCCCGCCCATCGGCTCGGCGGAATCGCTGTTCAACGGGGCGACCGCCCGCCCCTTCGAGGCCCTGGCCGCCGGGCTGGCCTCCGTTCCTCCGGCCTACTCGCTCGATCGCATCCTTCAGCAGGGAACCGCCCTCCCGCCGGACTTTAGCGGACGGTACGTGGTGGTGCGGACGGATTTTCTGCGGCCCATGGCGGTGGGCGGGGCCGTGGTCGAGCGCGAGGACGACTCCCTTCGCTTCGTGGCGCGGCTGCGCGGCGGGGCGGAACTGCGCGGCACGGCCCGCATCGACGAACGGGGCATTATCCAGGCGCCGGAAGTGGGCCTCCGCGACGGGAACGGCGACTTTATCGCCGGTTACGGTTTCGCTCAGCGGGGAGAAGACGGCGGGCTCGAGGTGTACGGCGTGCTGGAGGCCTACCCCTCCGGTTTCCGCGCGCGGGTGTACGCCCTCCCCGAAGCGCCGGCCGACTGACGCGGCCGCAGCGGGGGGCGAGCATCAAGCGCCGCCGAACCCTGTCGGGCAATACGGCGTCTGCCCCACCCTTCGTAAGCCTACGAGGACTGCGCTGGACGCGGCGATGAGCCTGTCCCTCCCCGCATAAGCCTACGACGACTGTGCACAACGAGGTCCTCGCGATTACACAGACCCGACCTATGGTGGGCCTTCGGGTTTAAGTCAAAGGCTCAGGTGAGATCGCCGCGTCGCTCATACATGGGCGCCCTTGGATGGTAAGGGTGTGTATGCATTCAAAGGCGCCCAAGCGAAGTCGAGCGCCATGGGTCCGCTCCTACTCCGAAAACGCCTTCCAACGCCCTGGGAAACGCGCAAGACGCGAAGGGAATGGAGATCCGTCGTCCGTCGCGCCGGACGCGCAGGCGGTTCGGGGACTCGGGCCGGCGAAAATTCCCCGAAGGGGATATATAACTTAGCCCAGGGTCAGCGAGCGGCAGCGAGCGCCACCCTGGGTACGCCGCCACCCACCCCCGTCTTTTCCCCGAAGGGGATATATACGCAGCGATGCAGGTCGGTCATCGGACCGGACTGTTCCAGGACCGACTTCCGCCCCACCGATCGTAGGACTACGAGGACTGCGCTGGACGGGGGAGTGAGGTACCGCCCGCCCGTCATTGCGAGCCCCCAAGCGGCTTGCGCCGCCGCCACGATGAATGAAAACGCTCTACATTACGCCGCAGTATCAGCAGTTATAGTAGCTTCAAGCCCCGTTTTCGGAGTAGGAGCGGTCCAATGTGCAAGCACTTACGAGAGAAGGGTTTGCATCGGTTTGGGCTGTGTTGTCCGTGAGCGCCTCAACATGAGCGACGCGGCAATCTCACCTGAGCCGGCGATCCCTGTCCGCGAAGTCAGAGTCATCCCATAGGTCAAGATTGCCGCGTCGCTCTACATAGGTGCCCACAGACGGTGCAGGCCGAACCGACGCAACCCCTCCTCCCGTATGGATTTCCACGGAGGGCCGCTCCTCGCAATGACGGGTAGGG
>CAYVOE010000104.1:0-12927 GCA_964452795.1 uncultured Nitrospiraceae bacterium | reverse complement strand
GCGAAGGCCGCGTCCCCGTGGATGAGCAGGGCCATGTACTTGTCGCGCGACGTGTCGCCGAGCCGGTCCTGCTTGGCCCGGACCCGACCCAGGGCCACCGGATTCACGTATTCGAGATGGCTCGGGTTGAAGCACAGGGCCAGGTGGACCGGATGGCCGCTCGCCGTGATCCAGTCGTTGTGGTACCCCAGGTGGTACTTCACATCGCCCCGGCCCAGGTTCAGCTCGGGGTCGGCGTCTTCGAACTCGCGGAACACCAGCCGCGGGCTCTTGCCCAGGATGTTGGCGAGCACGTTCAGGCGCCCGCGGTGCGCCATGCCGAAGACGACCTCCTCGACGTCGTCCACCGCCGCCCGCTCGATGGCGAAGGAGAGCAGCGGGATCAGGCTCTCGGAGCCCTCCAGCGAGAAGCTCTTGGCGCCCAGGTACTTCTTCTGGATGAACTCCTCGAAAATGGTGGCGTCCGTCAGGCGGGTCAGGATCCGCAATTGCACGTCCCGGCTGATGGCGAGGCGGTTCTCGGTGCCTTCCATGCGTTCCTGGAGCCATTCGCGCACCGCCAGGTTGTCGATGTGCATGAACTGGGCGCCGATGGACCGGCAGTAGGTATTGCGCAGGCGCTCGAGGATCTCGCGCAGCGTCAGCACCCCGCCCCCGCTCAGCGTGCCCGCCGAGAAGGTCAGCTCCAGGTCCTCTTCCGTAAACCCGTGGTAAACCGGGTCCAGCTCGGGCTGTTGGGGCCGGGGCAGACCCAGCGGATCGAGCCGCGCGATTCGGTGGCCACGGACCCGGTAATTCCGGATCAGTTGGTCCACCCGGTGCTGGAGCGACGAGATCTCCTGTTCCCGGCCGCAGATCGCGCAACGCTGGTTCCGCCGGAGCCGCTCCGCCGACGAGAGTACCGGACGCGCCGGGGTCGGCGGAGGCGAGGCCGTCGGAGCCGTCGGCACGGTCGCCGTACTGTAGGACCGGCCGGCCCCGTTGCCGCGGGCCATCTCGTCGAAATACCGGCGCCAGTCCGCCGGAACCGACTGCGGATCTCGCGAATACTCCTCGTAGAGCTCCTCGAGAAACGGCAGATTCATGCTGCTGATGTCTTGATTTTTTTCAGCCATTGCCATTGTGTGGGGCCCGTGGACCGTCCGCGACGGTGGGACGCGGGCCGCGTCCCCGACACGGAATCGGGCGGACCTTCCCTTCCTTCAAACCCGGCCGCTGTTCGACACCTTTATCGGCAAACCCTGCCGAGTCAATAACCTGCGCGCAGGGCATTCCTTCCGGGGCGGCGGACAGCGTGACGCGCCCCTTCTGGAGCTAACACAAAACGGTGGCTGGTTCATTCGGTAGGACGAAATCGGCGCGGCGGGAGGGCGTGACACGGCACCCGAGGCACGGCGCCTTCGCCGGAGCGGCACAGTTGTGGTGCCGATAGCCTCCACGCCCCGGAACGGCCCGTTCGGGAATGGGATCATTTTGTGCTGCAACGCCTTTGCTAACCGATCCGAGAAAGGCAGCTTTTTCCGCGACGGAAACTGGGATGGCCCTTCACGCCAATGAGCCTTACTGTATATCGCCCGACCCGAGGAGTCAAGCATTGCGCGATTTGGCGTTTTTTCCCCCCTTCGCGCTCGCAGATCCGCGCCCGATTCCCGGCCGTTTCCCGCCCCATCACACCCATCTTGCGGCAGCGAAACCGCCTCACGAGACCCGGTGGGTGGGGGTCTGTGTCCCCAGAAGACGGAGGCGGGAATACACGGAGGGAGTACGTCCCGCCGTGTCGGTTTACAGGCCTCTCCGCATCCTCTACTTCCCACGGCGCCGCCTCAAGCCGCGGACCAGAGGAATCCCCGCGCCCAAACCCAGCAGCACGGCCGTGGCCGGCTCCGGCACCACGGTCTGCGCCTGACCGAAGACGATGGTGGGAAAATGGCCGGTCCCACTGATGTTGAGGGGGTCGCTGAACTCCCAATACACCACTTCGGTGACCGCTACATTCGAATGGAAGAAGGCCTCGTAGCCTATTTCGATGTGTCCACCCGCGGGAATCTGTCCGAGGTCAACCGAAACGAAGGCCAACGGGATCTCGGCTTCAAAAGAGCCCGCGGGCAAGTTGATCCCGATGTCTTCGGTTCCCGTCAGCGTCAATATCGGCAACTGGAAGTTCACCGACTCCAGGAGGGCGCCCGTCGACCACTCGATTTCACGGATGACACTACCGCCTGCATCGACAACAGCGAAATGGGTGGTGAGGAGAAAGTCGAGAATCGAGGCGTCCCCCGGATTAGGGCCGCGACCCAACAACGCCATGACGCCCCCGTCGATGATGAAGTTGGCCACGGCATGCTGAGGCACCGAAAAAGGATTGACGGCTTCGTCACTCGTGATGATAACGAAGGTTTCCAACACGCCGCCTCGGAACTGCCGGCCCTGCATTCCAACGTTGCCGAACGTGTCCGCCGCCGCCGCTGCTACATAGCCTTCGTCGCTGACCGCTGCGAACACCGTTTCAGGCGCGGGGTCCGGCGGCGAAGTGGACTGGTCTTGTACGACCTCCTCGTCGCCGAGTACGGTCTGGTCCAGGTCGAAACTCGCACTGGCAACCTGGATGATGGTCGCGTCGGCCGCAAACGCCCCCAGGAGCAGCACCGGCATCAATAGAAGTCCTGCTCGATAGGGCGCATTACACCTGTGACCCTTATTCATCGCTTCTCTCCTCGTTAGACTGTTGCCTGCGCTAGTTCTGAACGAAGCGTTGCGGTGATACAGGGTACCGGTCCGGATCCGGCACGATGCCGCCTATCCGGTGCGCGAACCGGCTGGAATGGAGCACGGACGACTCAATTGCCGTCGGCGTGCTATTTCTGAGCGTGATGCTTCTGTAAGGAGAAATATGGACCGGAGAATGGTGTGCCTAGCCGCGTCTACTATAGCACGGATCCGAGTTCGAGACAACCCCTAAAAGCACGAAAACGCACAATTCGGCCTCAGGGGATTGCGAAGCGCCCGCAGTCGGATCCGGTAGAAGAGGCCCTACAGCGCCAGGTCCTTGTCGGTTACGGCGCCTTCCGAAGCGCTGGTGACGTGGGAGGCGTACTTGGCCAGGACGCCCTTGCGGTACCGCGGCCGGGGCGCCTTCCACTTCTCGAGGCGGCTTCGGATCTCGTCGTCCCCCACTTCGAGGTTGATCTCGCGCTTCTCGGCGTCGATGGTGATGCGGTCGCCGTTCTTCACGATCGCGAGCGGGCCGCCCACCTGGGCCTCGGGCGTGATGTGGCCCACGACGAAGCCGTGGCTGCCGCCCGAGAAGCGTCCGTCGGTGATGAGCGCCACGTCCTTGCCCAGCCCCCGCCCCATCACGGCCGACGTTGGCGCCAGCATCTCGCGCATGCCGGGGCCGCCCCGAGGGCCTTCGTATCGGATCACGATGACGTCGCCCTTCTTCACGGTCCCGTCGAGGATCCGCTGGAGCGCCGCCTCTTCCGAACCGAACACCCGGGCCTTCCCCGTAAAGCGCAGCCCTTCCTTGCCGGATATCTTGGCCACCGCTCCGCCCGGCGCCAGGTTCCCGTAGAGGATCACCAGGTGGCCCGTCGGCTTCACGGGGTCCGACATGGGCCGAATCACTTCCTGGCCCCGGGGGTAGGGCTTGACCTTCGCCAGGTTTTCCTTGAGGGTCTTGCCCGTGACGGTGAGGCAGTCGCCGTGCAGCAGCCCCGCGTCGAGGAGGGTCTTCATCAGGGGCGTCACGCCGCCGATGTTCACCAGGTCGGCCATCACGAAGCGGCCGCTGGGCTTGAGGTCGGCCAGCACCGGCACCTTCCGCCCCACCCGGGTAAAGTCGTCGAGGCCGAGCTTCACGCCCGCCGCGTCGGCGATGGCCAGCAGGTGCAGGACCGCGTTCGTCGAGCCCCCCAGAGCCGTCACCACGGCGATGGCGTTCTCGAAGGCGCGCCGGGTCAGGATGTCGCGGGGCCGGATGCCGAGCTTGAGCAGGTTGACCACGGCCGCGCCGGCCTCCTGGCAATCCCGGTCCTTGTCGGGCGATACGGCGGCCTGGGCGGAGCTGTTCGGCAGGCTCATGCCCAAGGCCTCGATGGCCGAGGCCATGGTGTTGGCGGTGTACATGCCCCCGCACGACCCCGGGCCGGGAATGGCGCAGGCCTCGATCTTCTTGAGATCGTCGTCGCTCAGATTGCCCTGGGCGTGGGCGCCCACCGCCTCGAACACGGACACGATGTCCACGTCCTTGCCGTTGAATCGGCCCGGCAGGATGGTGCCGCCGTAGACGAACACGGCGGGCCGGTTCAACCGGGCCATGGCGATGAGGCAGCCCGGCATGTTCTTGTCGCAGCCGCCGATGGCCACGAACCCGTCGAAGCACTCGCAGCCCACCACCGTCTCGATGGAGTCGGCGATGACTTCCCGCGACACCAGGGAGTACTTCATCCCCTCCGTGCCCATGGAAATGCCGTCGGAGATGGTGATGGTGTTGAAGATCACGCCCTTGCCGCCGGCCGCGTCGGCGCCGCGCTGCGCTTCCCGGGCGAGCTTGTCGATGTGCATGTTGCACGGTGTCACCATGCTCCAGGTCGAAGCGACGCCGATCTGGGGCTTGCGGAAGTCGCCGTCGGTGAAGCCCACGGCATGGAGCATCGCCCGGCTCGGCGCCCGTTCCGCCCCCTCCGTCACCAGCTTCGAATGGGGCCGTTCCGCCTCGAGGGCCTTCACCCGCTTTTTGGCGCCTCTATCCTTGACCGTGCTCATCGTGAATGCCTCCCGCGACACGCTTCGGGGCCCCCGAAACCAAAAGAACGAATCGCAAAACTACCGGGACCCGGGCTGGGTTTTATCTCGCGCAACCGGACAACGCAACAACGTGATATGCAGCGATGGAAGCGTGCGCCCGTCGTCGCCGCTTCCCGGGGCAACCGCTCAAGGCCGGGCTTCCAACGCTCCGCGACGCCTCATCGACGCCCTTCCATAAACCGGTCCCACAGGTCCTCCTGAATGTAACCCAGAAGGATCACGTTGGGACGCAGGCCGTAGAATTCCACTTGATAGCGGTTCTCAAGCCGCTTTTCAAGCTCCGGCTGCAAATCGTTCGCCACGATGATGAAATCGGCGTCCGGATTTTCCGGCACTTCCGCCCAGTATCCCACCCGTTCGAACCGGCGCAGGTACCACGGCAGGGGCCAGTAATCGCCTCCGGGGCTGATGACCTTGACGACGAGACCGTGACCGGCGGGATGGACCTTCGCCAGGTCCTCGGCGCGCTGGGCCAGGCGCAACACGTCGGGCACGGGGTGGGCGTAGACGTAGGGGTTGCGCATGTCGGCGGCGTACACGTAGCTCGCACGGTGGGCCTGCTGTCCCAGGTGATACATTCCGACGGCCAGCAGCAGGGCCGCCGCCGTCTGCAACGGCCACACCCGCGCCCGGCGCAGCAGGAAGGCCGCGCCCACGCCCGCCAGCAGGATCATCCCGTGGAGGAAGCTCAAAACGCACCAGGGCGTCTTGTAGGGGATCAGCGCGTAGATCACGGTCAGCAGCAGGGTATAGAAGGCAAGAAATCGGAGCAGCCTCGGATCGCCCGACTCCCCTGCGCGCCGTCCCATCGCCGCCGCGAAGCCCACCGCCGCCAGGCCCACGATCAGCCCCTCGCTCCACCGCGGGCCGAAGGGGAACTTGGCGTAGATCAGGGTCTGAAGGTAGTAATGCCACGGCTTGTCGTGAATCCCGGCGCCTTCCGCGCGCTCGAGATAGTTGCCGTAGGTGAGGATCGAGTCCAGGGCCCCCCGGGGATTCGTGAAGAACGAGGTGTAGAACGTCACCGACACCAGGATGGCCGCGGCGACGGCGGCCGCCGCGTGGCGCCCGTTCAATTTCTCTCGCCACCCGGCGAGGGTCGGTCGCAGGCCCGACCGCGCCGCCGTCAGCACCAGGGCGCCCGCCGCCGCGGCCCATGCCAGCACGGCCGTCTCCTTGGTGGCGTGCATCAGCCCCACCGAGGCGCCCGCCGCCACGGCCCAACCGAACCCCGGACGCACCGTGTAGCGCCATCCGGCGACGATGGCCGCGAAGGTGAAGAAGACCAGAAGCATCTCCTGGATGTAGTAACGGCTGTAGTACACCATGGCCGGCGACACCGCGGTCAGGATCGCTGCGACCACCGTGGCCACCCGGCCCAGCCCGGAAGTCAACGGCCACAGCAGGAGCATCAGCCCCGTCCCGAAGATGACCGCCACGATACGGTACGCGGCTTCGTCGCTCTCCGCGAAGGTCTCGATGCCTCGCCACGCCATCGCGGGCAGGGTCAGGTAGTAGAGCGTCGGACCGTGGTGCTCGACGGGATCGTAGCGGTAGACGCCCGTTTCGAGGAGCACCCCCGCCTTGTGGGCCTGGTTGGCTTCGTCGCCGTGGAAGGGCCGCTCCGCCAGGTCGGGCAGACGAAAGGCCAGCGCCCCCGCCGTCGCCGCCACGAGGATCGCCCCCACTCCACACTGTGCCAGACGCTTCCGCACATCCGCCTCCCTGTTCCATGCCGATTCGTGCGATACCGCCCCACATTACCCGCGCCTCGCAGCCCGCGCAAGGTGGCTTGGACGTCCCGGCCGGGTTCTTCTCCCTTTGTCTTGGGCGAAGCGCCAAGGTCGCGTCGCCGGACTCGCCCGATGCGCCGGGCCTGTGGTAAGGTACCCGCCGGGGACCCTGGCGGCCCGTACATACCCGCAGCGTATCTAAGGAGGAAGGGGAGCCATGACCATACTGAAGTCGGGTTTCGGAAGCTGGACGCTTGGGATGCTGCTGGCGGCGTCGGCGGCCTCGGCGCAATCGGACCGCTTCGTCCAGGACCGCTTCGCCATCGGGTTCTGGGTGGATCCGCCCGCCGACGAGCAGATGGACGCGCGCTATAAAGAGATCGCCGACGCCAATTTCACGGTGGTCCTCGGTGGATTCGGCGCGTCGTCGCTCGAAACCGTGGAGCGCCAGCTCGAACTGTGCGAGAAATACGACCTGAAGGCCCTGGTCTGGTCCCGCGACGTGCCGGCGGATCAGTTGCCCGAAGGTCCGGCCTTGTGGGGCTACATGGTGCGCGACGAACCCAGCGCCCGGGATTTCCCCGCGCTGCGCGTCCGCGTCGACGAGATCCGCGCCGCCCGGCCCGGCAAATTGGCCTACATCAACCTGTTCCCGAACTACGCCAACGCGTCGCAGCTCGGCACGGACACCTACGACGAGCACGTGCAGCGCTTCGTTGACGAGGTGAACGTGGACGTGCTCAGCATGGACCACTATCCCCAGTTCCGGCCGGACGCCGACGGGCGCGACGGCTATTGCGAGACCCTCGAGGTGATGCGGCGCGAATCCCTGCGCAAGGGCATTCCGTACTGGAACTTCTTCAACGTCATGCCCTACGGCCCCCACACCGATCCGACCGAGGCTCAGTTGCGGTGGCAGGTGTTCACCACCGTCGCCTACGGCGCCAAGGGCGTGCTCTATTTCTGCTACTACACGCCCGCCGGCAACGAGTTCCCTAAGGGCGGCGCCATCATCCGCCGCGACGACACCCGCACCCGCCACTACGACCAGGCGACCCGGATCAACGCGGTGCTCAAGAACCTCGGGCCCACCCTGATGAAGCTCACCAGCACAGGCGTGTACCGCGTGGCGCCTTCCGACGACCCGGCGGAAGCCCTCTCCGGATCGCCGCTGCGTACCCTCGAGAAGGCCCCCCACGACCCGCCCTTCGACCTGCTGGCGGGCGCCTTCACGCACGAGGACGGACGGCGCGCGGTGCTGCTGAGCAACTACAGCGTCACCTACACGAGCTGGCCGACCGTGGTCTTCGACGCGCCCCACGATCAGGTCGTCGAGATCGACCCGAAAACCGGGAAGGAAATCCCCCTGTACGACGAAAGCCCCGAAATCGACGGCGTGCAGATATCCCTCGACTCCGGCGAAGGGCGGCTGTTCCTCCTGCCGTAACGTCCGTTCTCCGAGGACTCAGGACCTCGAAGGCGATCGGCGGGTCAGAATCCGTTCGAACTGCTTGATCCGGGTGTCGAAGAAGCTCAGGAGCTTCTCGTGCAGGGCGGGGTTCGACGCGGCGATCAGGGACTGGTGGTTGCTCTCGGAGCTGTCGAGGAGGAGCACGTCGTCGAGCCGGCGGCCGTAGGCGTCGGTGACCACGCAACCCGCCTCCTGCGCGATGAGAACGGACGCGGCGATGTCGTACGGCGCAATGCCGAGGATGACGCCGCGTCCGGCGTTTATGAACTGGTCTTCCACGACGGGCCGGATGTCGCGGAGGTAGCGGTTCGCGAAGTCCACGCAGGCGTCGAGCTGGTTGGTGAGCAGCCGGGTCAGGCTGTAGGACGTGCTGTTGCACGCGAAAAAGCCGCCCTTGAGGCTGGTGAGGTCGATGAGCTTGGCCGCGGTGGGAAAAATCAGCTCCGCGGGCCGGGCGGGAACCGTCATGTCCCACGACATGTGCTCGAGATCGGCGTGGGTGGAGGGTTTGGGCTTGCGGGAGCGGCCGTCCACGTAGATCCGCGCCCCCTTGCCCCGTTCCGCATAGAAGGTGCGGTCGCCCATGATCTCCATCACGAGGGCCGACTCGATGTCACCCAGGCGGGGGCGTTCAATAACCCGGGTGGTGCCCACGGCCACCACGCATCCTTCAAACCCGTTCTTGGCGGCCCGGGTGCCGTCGATGGGATCCACGATCAAGAGGTGGGACGGCGGCCCGCTGCTAAAGGTCGTATAACCCGCATCCTCGGAATAATAGGCCACCGGCAACCGGGAATCCTTGAGGAAGGCCAGGAGCGCCTTCTCCGCCACCCGGTCCAGTTGAAAGGTGGCATCCCCGCTGGCGGCCGCGCCGACGATCTCGCGGCCTCGCACCGCCCGAACCTGGGGCGCCACGGCGTCCCGCACGCACTCGGCCAACTCCGTTAGGAACGCCCGCGGCAGGGACTTGTCGGTCCTCCGGCGCGCCGCCTCGATGCCCGGCGAGGCCAGCGCCGCGGCGTCGGCGGTCGCCCGGACGGTCTTCCCGTTCGCTCCTTTCCCGGATGGGGCGGGCTTGCGGCCGGCCGTGCGTTTTCGACCGACCGCGTCTTGGGCTCGAGCGCCCGGATGGGGGGCGCCTGTGTCTCGCTTGCTCGCCATGGCTGCTCTCCGGAGGCCGCCGCGTCGGGCCCTGAACGCGTGGTTTTCGACTTTCTTACGTTCCGAATATACCGGGATTCTAACGGGTTCCTACTCGACTGTCACCCGCGGCGGTGCTACGAGGTCGAGAAAGCGGGCCCCGACCTTCCCCCGCAGAACGTTGCCCCGGTGGATGTAAATTCGGTAACGCCACGTGGTTACGCCACCCTTGCGGAACGTCGTATCCTCCCGTTCCTTTCGGTCGGGGCGGTAGTGTTTCACGGCGAAACCGTTCGCCTTCATCAACCCGTAGCCGCGGACGTGCCACGGCGTCGGGTGGCGCGGGTTGTCGGAACCAATCGAGGGATGCGGGAACCGCCGAACCCTTTGGGGTCCATGGCGATACGAGTTAAAGGATCTCCCCGCGGTCTGGTCCCGGGTCTCCCCCGCTTCCACGCCTCGATCCCGTCGCGCAAGACGCGTGCGGCCTGCGATCCGCTCCCCCGAACACGGGATCGCGCCGCCCGCACCGTCGCGCCGCCGAAAGACCTCGCCCGCCGCGAGGCCCGGCACGTCGACGGTCACGGGTATTGCGTCCCGAGGACGTTCGCCGGCGTGGGCCCTGAGCTTGATTTCGATGGCCAAGACGCTCCCTCATCTGAAGGCTCGGCTAGAAAAGTGCTCAAACCGGCAGCGATCTTAACAGTTTAGTCGCGACAAGTCCAGACGACGGTGGAAAGCCCGGGAATAGATCGGATTACGCCGACTCGAGCCTTGTGCCGGATGCCTCTTCCTCCCGAGAGGGAATCGAGGAAGTTGACAAAGGAGCCGGTAAACTAGGATATTCGGAGCTTGCGGTGGAAATGGTTCGGAGTTTTCGATGACAAAGTTAAGCCCGATCCCGGCATCTGCCGATAAGACATTCAGCGCCCGTAACCCCATTGAAACCGTTTACTTGACAAATCGTGCAACCACCGGCGTGCCTGTTCCGGGCGTCGGCAAGTCGTTGCGTCGGCCGGGTCTGTCCGGCCGGCGGATTCCTGCACTCCGTCCGCGCGACGGCGCCGCGTACAGACGGGGTGCGCAACGGCCATGACAGGGGGTTCGCCAGCCGAGATGTTGAGCAGTTGGGACATGGCAGCAAGCAGCGATAAGAGTTCCAGACGGACCGCCGTGCAGGAGCCGGAAAGCGACCCGCCCCCGGTGCTTCGGTGGACGGATCGTCTGCTGTTGGTGCTTCTGGGCGCGGGAATCCTCGAGCTCGCCAGTCGTCTGTTGCCCATGGCCTATCCGGAAGGACGGCCCCTGGCCGAAATCTTCAGCCTGGTGGCCATCCTGTTGTGGGGTGCGGGGGTGGGCTTCCTGATCGTGCGGGGGACGACCCTGCCCCTGACGCGGTGGGCGGTGGTCGGGGCGGCGTCGATGATTGCCGCTTTCCAGATCCTCAACGTTGTAGAGAACCTACCGATACCGGTCCTGGAGGGGATATTTTCGGACTCGTCGGTTCTCTTCGCCGTGCTGGAGAACACGACGGAAGTCCTTGGGGTGCTTCTGCTTCTGCTGTCGTTTTACCTGGCGATGAAGGAGGCGCGGCAGGCCCGCCGCCAGTTGGCGGGCGAACACGATGCCCTGGCGCAGGAGGTGGCGGAACGCAAACGCGCGGAGGAGGCCCTCCGCCACAGCGAAGAGCGTTTCCGGCTCATCTTGAACGGGCTCCAGGAAGGCATCGCCTTCTACGGTCCGGGCATGACGCCCCTGTTCTTCAACCGGGCCGCGGCGGAGATGCTGGGGTACACCCCGGAACAGCTTCACCGCCTGGACCCGATGGTCCTGGTGCATCCGGACGATCGGCCCCTGGTCCGGGAAAACCACGGACGACGGCTGACCGGCGCGTCGGTCCCCCGGACCTATGAATTCCGCGTGCTCCACCGGGACGGGCGCCCCATCCACGTGGAAGCCAGCTTCGACGTCATTCACCACGACGGCGAGATCGTCGGCGTACAGGGGATCTATCGGGACGTTACGGAGCGCGTGCGGACGCGCGAGGCCCTGCGCGAGAGTGAAGACCACTACCGCCAGCTTTTCGAGGGCATCAGCGACCTGGTCTACGTGGTGGACAAGGACCTGCGGCTCATCGCGGTCAACGAGCGGGTCCAGACGCAGCTCGGCTACAGCCGCGAAGAGTTGCTGGGTCTGCGCTTCTCGGATATCTGCGACGAGGAAAGCGCGGCCGCGTGTCGGGAACGGATCGAATCGGCCCTGGCCCGAGGAGAGGGCCGGTGGGAAGGGCTTCGGCGTCGCAAGGACGGCACGAAATACCCCGTGGAGGTGTCCGCCCGGCGCATTCGGTACCGGGGCCGGCCGGCGGTGATGCTGATCTCGCGGGACATATCGGAGCGGAAGCAGGCGGAAGCCGAGCGCAAGCAGTTCGAGCGCCAGCTCCGGCTGGCTCAGAAGCTCGAAAGCCTGGGCGTGCTGGCGGGCGGCATCGCCCACGACTTCAACAACCTGCTCATGGGCGTGCTGGGCAACGCGAGCCTGGCCCTGATGGAGACGGACCCGGAATCGCCTGTGAGCGAGTACCTGCGCCAGATCGAGGGGGCGGCGCAGCGGGCGGCCGAGCTCAGCGGCCAGATGCTCGCCTATTCCGGAAAGGGCCGGTTCGTCATCGAACCCATTAACGTGACCTCGGTGGTGGAAGAGATGGCCCACCTTCTGGAGGCGTCGGTTTCGAAGAAGGCCACCCTGGAATACCGCCTGGGCTCGGATCTGCCCATGATCGAGGGCGACGTTTCGCAGTTGCGGCAGGTGATGCTCAACCTCGTGAGCAACGCGTCGGACGCCCTCGGCGACACCAGCGGGGTCATCACCATTTCCACGGGCCGGGTCCAGGGCACGCGCCAGCTCCTCGACGACGCCTATATCCCGGACGACCTGCCCGAAGGGCCCTACCTCTACCTCGAGGTGCAGGACACGGGCTGCGGCATGGATGCCGAGACGCTCAGCAAGGTGTTCGATCCCTTCTTCACCACCAAGTTCACGGGCCGCGGGCTGGGTCTCGCGGCGGTGATGGGCATTGTGCGCGGGCACCGCGCCACCCTCAAGGTTCGCAGCCTGCCCGGCGTGGGCAGCGTCTTCACGGTGCTGCTGCCCGAGATGCAGCGTTCCCTGCTCCGTCCGCCCAAGGCGATTGAACTTCCGGGCGGGTGGCACGGGAGCGGGACCGTCCTGGTGGTGGACGACGAGAACACGGTGCGAACGGTGACCCGCCGGGTCCTCGAGCGGGCCGGGTTCACCGTGGTGCTGGCGTCGGACGGGGTCGAGGGGGTCGAGGCCTTCCGCACCTACCGGGACGACCTCGTCCTGGTGCTGCTCGACATGACCATGCCCCGTCTGAGCGGCGAAGAGGCCTTCCGCGAGATGCAGCGCATCCGGGCGGACGTGCCGGTGATCCTCTCGAGCGGGTACAACGAGCCCGACTCGCTGGACCATTTCTCGGCCGAGGGACTGGCGGGGTTCATCCAGAAGCCCTATCGGGCGCAGGAGCTTTTGGTGAAGGTGCGGGCCGTACTCGAGGGGGCGGTGGCCTAGGCGACGCGCGGTGCGGCATTGCGGCTCCCTTGCGCGGCGGCGCAGGAATGGAGAATTCCCCGAAGGGGATACATACACAGCGCTACAGGCCAACCATTGGACGGGACCATTCCGGCATCGCCATCGACCCCACTCGTCGTAAGACCACGGGGACTGCGCTGGACGGGGCCGTGAGCCTGCCCCTCC
>CAYVOE010000103.1:3118-12943 GCA_964452795.1 uncultured Nitrospiraceae bacterium | reverse complement strand
CGCCCGGATGCCGCGCACGGCAACCGAAGCAGCGGTAGAGTATAGGCCCGATCGCCGGAGGCATAATTCAGATGATCGCAAAAGACTTTGTCATACCCAAATGGGTAAAGATGGACGAAGGGGCTACCGATCGGTACGCCCGTTTCGTCGTCGAGCCCTTTGAACGCGGCTACGGCACCACCGTGGGCAATTCCCTGCGCCGCGTGCTCCTGGCCTCCCTTGACGGCACGGCGGTCACCGCCATCCGCATCGAGGGCGTCCAGCACGAGTTTTCGGCCATCCCCGGCGTCAAGGAAGACGTGACCGATATCGTCTTGAACTTCAAGCGATGCCAGATTCGGCTGAACCGGGAAGAGCCTCTGATCTTCTCCTTCGCCCACAAGGGCGGGGGCGTCGTGACGGCCGGCGACATCTTCAAGTCGACCGAGGTCGATGTGTTCGATCCCGATCACGTCATCTTTACCGCGACCAGCGACAGCGCCAATATCGAGATGGAGATCAAGGTGGCCCGCGGGCGGGGATACGTCACCGCCGAAGAGCTCGAGTTCGAGCACGCGGCCCTCGGCACCATCTATCTCGACGCCAACTTCTCGCCCGTCACCAAGGTGAACTTCCTGGTGGAAGACGCCCGCGTGGGGCAGCAGACCGACTACGACCGCCTGATCCTCGACGTGTGGACCAACGGTTCCGTGACGCCCGAGATGGCGCTCCACGAGGCGGCCGAGCTCCTCATCGAGCACCTGCGCATCTTCGTCCTGGAAGACAAGAGCCAGGAAGACGGCGCGGCCGGAGGCGTGGCCGAGGACCCCGAACTCGCTCGCATGCTGTCCCGGCCCGTCGAGGAGCTCGAACTGAGCGTTCGCGCGGCCAATTGTCTGAAAGCCGCCAGCATCCGCACCCTGGGCGACCTGGTGTCGCGCACCGAGGGCGAGATGCTCCAGTTTCACAACTTCGGCAAGAAGTCCCTGGACGAGATCAAGGCGATCCTCGACACCATGGGCCTGACCCTCGGGATGACGGGCGTGCCGGCCAGCGCCATGACCGCCACGGCCACGGCCGTCGCCGAGGATGAGGACGAGGAAGCCGAAGAAGGCGAAGAAGACGAAGAAGCCTACGAGGAAGACGAGGAAGAAGAGTCCGAGTAATCCGGCTCGAACCGTTTGAGGAAACCGTACCATGAGGCACCGCAAAGCAGGCCGCCGGCTGGGCCGCACCACGTCGCACCGGGCGGCCACCCTGAAGAGCCTGGCCGTGTCGCTCTTTCGGCACAACGCCATCGAGACGACCCTGCCCAAGTCCAAGGAGCTGCGCATCTTCGCCGAGCCGCTGATCACGCTGGCCAAGGTCGACAACGTCCACAACCGGCGCCGGGCCTTTGCCGCCCTGCGCGACAAGGAAGTGGTCAAGAAGCTCTTTAACGAGATCGGACCGAGCTTCGCCCAGCGTCCCGGCGGATACACCCGCATCCTCCGCCTGGGCTTCCGCAAGGGCGATGCCGCCCCCGTGGCGCGCATCGAGCTCGTCGGCCTCGGCGAGTACACCGAAGACTAAAAGACTCCGGCTTAAGGTCATCCGGCCCGAGAGCGGCTTTCCATTGCGAGAGCCGCTCTCGGGCCTTTTCTTGTGTCGGCAGGGTCCCGGGCCGGGGGAGAGGATACGTTGAGGCCGTCGCGCTTCTGGATATCGGCGTCGGGGGCGCGATATAGTCAAGGCATCGTGCGCGGCGGGAAGGCTCCGCCGCGCGTTTACCACACCCAATCCGGAGGAGGATCCCATTGTGAAGAGGACTTCGATTTCCCGGCGGGCGTTCCTGGCGGCGGCGGCTTCGTCGGGCGCGGCGGCGACGATGAAGGGCGCATCGGAGCGAAAGGCATACGCTCAGCAGGCGCCGGCGGTCCTCTCGACGGCTTCGCCCAACGAAAAATTGAACGTGGCGGCCATCGGGGCGGGCGGCAAAGGACGCGGCGACATCATGTCCTGCGGCCGGACCGAGAACATCGTGGCGCTGTGCGACGTGGACTGGGATCGGGCCCAGCGGACCTTCGAGGAACTGCCGCCGGACATCCCCAAGTTCCGCGACTTCCGCATCATGCTCGAGAAGATGCCCGAGATCGACGCCGTCACCATCTCGACGCCGGACCACACCCACGCCCCCGCGGCCTACATGGCCATGAAGATGGGCAAGCACGTGTACGTTCAGAAGCCCTTGACCCATACGGTGGCGGAGGCGCGCCTGCTCCGCAACACGGCCCGCGAAACGGGCGTGGCCACCCAGATGGGCAACCAGGGCCATTCCGGCGACGGCGTGCGCCAGTTGTGCGAGATGATCTGGTCGGGCGCCGTCGGCCCGGTGCGCGAGGCCCACGTCTGGACCCACCGCCCCGTATGGGCGAACCAGGGGCACCCCGATCCCTTCCCGCCCGAGATCGCGCCCGAGAACCTCGACTGGGACCGCTGGCTCGGCCCGGCGCCGTGGCGGCCCTTCAGCAAGGCCTACTGCCCCCACGACTGGCGGGCCTGGCAGGACTTCGGCGGCGGGTCGTTGGGCGACATGGCCTGCCACATCATGGACCCCGTGTACATGAGCCTCAAGCTCAACGAGGCCGAGTATTACACCGTGGAAGTCGTGATGCAGGAAGGGCGCAACGAACAGACCTTCCCGCTCACCTCGACCATCAAGTATTCGTTCCCGGCCCGGGGCGACATGCCCCCTGTCGACGTCTACTGGTACGACGGCCACTGGACCGATCCCGCCACGGGCGAGAAGACCTACAACCGGCCGAAGCGGCCCGACGGGATCCCCGAGAATTGCGTGCTCGGCGACAACGACATGAACGGGTCCTTCCTCATCGGCGACGACGGGATCGTCACCCAGGGCGAGTACGGCGGCAACCCGCGCCTCGTGCCCGACGAGCGCATGCTCGAGTACACCCGGCCCGATCCCACGCTCCCGCGCATCCCCGACGAGGACCACTACCAGGACTGGTTGCGGGCCTGCAAGGGCGGCGAGCCTTCCTGCTCGAACTTCGACTATGCCGGACCCTTCACCGAGATGGTCAACTTCGGCAATCTCGTGGTGAAATCGGGTCAGAAGCTGCGCTGGGACAACATCAAGGGCGAAGTCACCAACGTCAGCAACCCCGCCGAGATCGTCAGCAAGGAATACCGCAAGGGCTGGGAACTGCCCGTCTGATTCCCCTGCCGAGTTATCTTGCCGCCGCAGCCCGGAGACCGCCGGCCTGCGGCGGCTTTTCCTATTGGCAGGGCGAAAGGAAAGCCCCGCGACCCGGGCGGACCGGATCGCGGGGCGGTTTGACAAGGATTCGCGGCGTTTACGCCCAGCCGCGCTGACGCATGGCCTGGACCACGCGCTGGACCGCCACGACGTAGGCGGCTTCCCGCATGTTGATGTCGTACTTCCGGTGAGTCTCGAAAACCTCGTGGTACGCGGCGGTCATCTTGCGATCGAGCCGCTCGTGCACCTCCGACTCGGTCCAGTAGTTCATGTGAGAATTCTGGACCATCTCGAAGTAGGACACGGTCACGCCGCCCGCGTTGCACAGGAAGTCGGGGATGACGTGGACGCCGTTGGCGAACAGGATGTGGTCGGCCTCGGGCGTGGTGGGTCCGTTGGCGAGCTCTCCCACGATGCGGGCCTTGACGTTGCCGGCGTTCTCTTCCGTGATGACGTTCTCGAGGGCCGACGGGAGCAGGATCTCCACGTCGAGTTCGAGGATCTCGCTGTTGCTGATGCTCCCGGCGCCGGCGAAACCGGTCACCGAACCCGTCCGGGTCTTGTGCTCCATCACGGCCGCGCCGTGGAGCCCCCGCTCGTTGTAGATGCCGCCCTTGGTGTCGCTGATGGCCACCACCTTGCAGCCCACCAGCTCTTCGGCGAGGACGGCGGCGTAGTAGCCGGCGTTCCCGAAGCCCTGGATGGCCACACGCGCGCCCTTGAGGTCGAGTCCCAGGGCTTTTCCGGCCTCGCGCAGGGCATACATGCCCCCGCGGGCGGTGGCGTCGCCGCGACCCGCCGAGCCGCCGAGGCCGATGGGCTTGCCCGTAATGAGGCCGAACTGATTCCGCCCCCGGATGGTCGAGTATTCATCCATCATCCACGCCATGATCTGGGGCGTGGTATAGACGTCCGGCGCGGGCACGTCGCGCTCGGGGCCCACCACCGGCGCCAGGGCGCGGACGTAGGCCCGGCTGAGGCGCTCGAGCTCGCTCGACGAGAGTTGCTTGGGGTTGCAGATGATGCCGCCCTTGCCGCCGCCCAAGGGCAGGTCCATGAGCGAACACTTCCAGGTCATCCAGGCCGCCAGGGCGCGCACGGTGTCGACCGTCTCGTCCGGGTGGAAGCGGATGCCGCCCTTTGTGGGCCCTCGAGCATCGTTGTACTGAACGCGAAACCCTTTGAATACGCGGATGGATCCGTCGTCCATGCGCACCGGCAGGGTGACGTGATACTCCCGCATGGGCGTTCGGAGTATCTCGTGAATGTGCGGATCCAGATCGAGGATTTCCGCGCATTTGTCGAGTTGCTGTTGCGCAATTTCAAATGGGTTTAGGGATTCCATAATTAGATCCGTGGAGCCGTTTGTAGTCATGCCGACCTCCCTCTCTGACCCACGCCACCGTTGCTGCGCCCACGGTCCTTCCGGGAAAGGACAACGACCGTGCCCGACCCCCGGGAATGGGTCGGGTCCCTCGCACAGCCTCCGCGGGCTTCTCTTCTAAATTCCGCCAATTTTACCAGATGACGCGCCCCGTGCCAAGAACGAATTTGCGCCGGGTCAGGCAGAGGCATCCGAAGGGCGTCGAATCGCGGGTGGATTCCCGCGTCCGTCGGACGGATCGGAGGCCGGATTCAGGTAGCAGACGGCGGCCTGGGTCTCGGGATTGGCGACGACCTCGACGTGCGATCCGCCCGTGGCCGCGGGCACGTCGATGAGGCGCATCCAGGGTTCGTAGGCCGCCGCGTCCGGCAGCAGGGAGGTCAGGGCGTTGGGGGATTGCTCGAAGAAATCGGCGTTGAAGCCCGCGGCGGGATCGTGGGGATACACGGGCAGGTAGATGATCTGGCCCTCCACCAGATCGAGGAAGAAGTGGGTTCCATACGACACCTCGGGCACATGACCCGCCTCTTCCCGCGCCAGCTCCACCAGCACGGCGGTGTTGTCGATGTCCGCGTAGGATACGGGGACGCCCAGGTCGATGTTGGCGCTGCCCCAGCGGCCGGGGCCTATCATCACGATGCGGCCCGACGCCACCGCGGGATGGCGGTTGATGCGCCCCACCATTCGGCCGAGGCCATGCTTTGCCTCCACCGACGGAATGGCCGCGTAGCGCCGCGGATCGATGAACAGCACGTAGCGGATGGGTCCGACCGCCCCGCCGCTTATGACCCGGTTCGACCGGAACAGCACGCGCTCGGCGGGCAGCTCGGGCACTTCCACGTGATCGGACACCACGGGGACCCACATGGGCCGGCACTGAAGCAGGTTGATGCGGATCGACCGGTCGGGGCCGATGGACGCGGTGAACTCGGTGTCCACGGGCCGGCCGTAGGCCTCCTCGAGCTTCCGCAGCATCTCGTCCATGACCGCCACGAAGGGGGTCCTGCGCAGCAGATTGTTGAAAGTCAGCACCCAATGGTCGGGCGGGCGCCGGAGCAGGCGGGTGGCGGGGTCGTCCACGTACCCCTCCGCCAGCTCGGAGATCAGCAGGTGGACCGAAGGGTATTCCTCGCGAGAGAACACGTCGACCGACGAGAGGGTGGCGCAATCGTTCCGCTCCAGGTCGATGACGTCGACCTCGTGCTGGGAGTACTTGGCCACCTTCGATCCCACCTCGGGGCGCAGGTCGGGGTGGCTCAGGGCGATCATGCGGGGGTAGTCGCCGCCGACCCGATTGACCGCGCGCGTGCCGAGTCCGAAGACCAGGCGCACCATGCCGCGGCCGCGGTCGATGCGGTCGTTCCACGCGTAGAGGTTCCGCGAGAAGGCCACGCCCGCCAGCGACGGAAAGAAGAGCCGTCCGAAGGGTGCCCCCGACACGCGCTGCACCAGGATGGCCATCTGCTCGTCGCTTCCCGCCAGGCCGCGGCGCCGGCGGTAGGCCAGGGCGTCCGGATTGAGGGTGCTGGCGTAGACCAGCTTGACGGCCCGCAGGAAGGCCTCGAGCCGCGTTTCGGGGTCTCCCTGGTTGGGGCAGAACTCGCTTCGGTACTTGCCCGCGAAGGCATTGCCGAAGCTGTCCTCGAGGAGGCTGCTGGACCGCACGATGATGGGGGCCTCGCCGAAATAGTCGAGCAGGGCACGGAACTGTTCCAGGATGTTGGGGGGAAACCGGCCCTCGAGGAAGCGCCGTTCGACGTTCTCGAACTCTTCCGGGGTCACGTCGCCTTCCTTCGACAACTGGAGCCGCATGCGGAACAGGTCGTTGTTCACCAGGAAGGTGAAGAACACGTCGGACCCGATGAAGAAAGAGTCGTGGGTCTCGAGGATGGCCCCGAAATCGTGCTTGCCGGGCTCGCGCAGCAGGATGGCCCGGGCCAGGAGCATGCCGGCGGCCTTCCCGCCGATGCGGCCCGAGCCCACGATCCGGCTGCGGATGCTGAAGAGGTCGTCGAGGGTGAAGTAGCGGTCGGCCAGTCGGTTGAGGTCCGGGTGATCGCCGATGATCATCCGCGCCAGCTCCTGCTTGAGCACGGCGATTTCGGGCGCCGACTCGTCGAGGTCTGGCCGGGCGGCTCGGTGCTCGAGAAGTTTCCGGTAGACGCTGTCCCACGGCGCGATGGACGGCTCGACCCGGTGCAGGGGATGCCCGTGGCCCCGCGCCGCCACGGCGGCCGCCTCGCCGCTGTGGAAGATGGGCCGGCAGGCCTCCTCGGTCAGCCGGTGGGGCAGGAACATGCCTTCCGAGTATCGGTCCCACACCTTCAGCGGGTGGACGTACCGCTCGCCGTCGGCGTAGTAGACGTCGATGAGGATCTGGGTGGTGTCGCGAATGCGGGCGACGGCGCCGGGGGCATGCTGGCCGCGGGTCAGGGCGAAGTAGGCGACGGTGTCGAGCTCCGCCAGGTAGGGGCATGTCAACTGAAAGAAGTTCGCCACCAGCTCGTCCGTGGCCCAGGGGTCCACCAGGGCCGAGAGGTTGTCAAGTACGTAGAAAACCTCGCGGCCCCGTTCCTCGATGATCCGGTGGACGGTTCCGCTGAAGACATCGAAGCCCGGCTTCGGGTTCACCTCGAGGACCGTCAGGCCCGGCCGGGGCTGCACCACCGGCGGGTGGGGCGCAAAGCGCACGTACACGGTCTCGCGCCCGTCGGCCAGGGCCCGGTCAATGAGGCGCTGAGCGAAGTACCCGTAGTCCTCGAGCCGGTCCACCTGCCACACCACGTTGTCGCCCAGGCGCAGCCCCTGCAGCACGCCGTCCAGCGCCGGAATGCCGGTCGATACCTGCGGCTCGGACTTCATGCGGTTACCGGGGTTCCTCGAGCAGCGTCAGGATGTTGCCATCGGGATCTTTCATATCGGCCAGAAGGCCGCCCCACGGCATTCGTTCCGGCCGGTGCGTGAATTCCACTCCTTTGTTCATGAGATCGGTGTATACGGCATTGAGATCCTTCGTTACCAGCGTAACGCCGATGAAGCGGCCGACGGCGCTGCCTTTTCCGTCATCGGCCTCTTCGTTCGGATCGCTCCGTTCGATGGCGAGGCTGGCCTGGCCGGTGTCGAACTGCCCCCAGCCCATCCGGTCGTCCTTGTGGACGAGCGCGAGGCCGAGCGTCTGCGTGTAGAAGTCGAGGGCCCGTTGAAAATCGCTGACGAAGACTCGGACATACCCCACGTGCATCTTGCTTCTCCTATGCGTGAGACGCCTCACGTTTCGGACGCCGTGTGTCAATGGGTGCAATGAGTCCATCTCGCCATGTCAGAACCGGGGCAGCTTCTTGAGCCCGTAGAAGTGGAGCTCGTCGCCGGCGCGCTCGAAGGCCAGCGGGGTCATATCCGGCGCGATCTCGGCCGCCGCGGGGTGGAGCGTGTACTCCCTTCCGGGCTGGGTCTCGAACCCGAGCACGCCGCCGTCGAGCGTCCGAGTTTCCTCGCCCGTCCTCAAGACAGCCGGTCCGCCGAAGGGGTTGCGCACGCGGCACGGGCCCCCGGCTTCGGAGACGACGCGCACGAAGACGGTCCGTCCGGCGGCGCGTTTCGCTGTCACCAGGAAGGCCCCCTCGGCGCGCAGGTTCTCGAAATAGGCGTCGTGCCAGCGATCCGGCATCGAGGGGAAGAGTCGGATAATGCCTCCCTGAGACTGGAGCAGCATCTCCTGCAGGGCTGCCGCGGCGCCGAAGCCGGCCTCGAGCGTCATGGGGTCGTATTCGAACAGGGAAACGCCGAAGACGCGCGGGTCGCCGTTGATGTGGAAGGTGTTGGGCGTGATGAAGCCGTTGGCGTAGTTGTCGAGCATCTGCCAGGCCCAGTTGCCGTAGCCCGCCCGCGACGCGATCAGCGACATCCAGGGGAAGGCCCAGCCGGTCCATTCGCCCGTGCCCTTCGTTCGGATGTCGCGCAGGGACCGCTCGATCATCCGCCGGTCCTCCGGGCCGCCTTCCGGCGTCACCAGGCCCAGGGGATGGATCATCATGAGGTGGGAGTGGTGGCGATGGGAATGTTCGAGGGGCTGGCCCGCGCTCACCCAAAGGCGGCCGTCCTCGTGGACGTAGTCCGTGAGGTTCTCCTGGACCTCGCGCACCCGTGCCGTCAGCGGGTCCTCCTCTCCGAGGGCGTCGTTGGCCTGGAGGATCGCGTCGCCCAGGAATCGGATGAGGGCAAGGTCGCCGTTGGGGTCGGCCGCGTAGCCCTTGAAACCGCCTTCGTGGTACTCCGGCGAGTAGCTCAGGGGCAGGTGGAGGCGGCCGTCGTCGCCTTCCTCGAGCAAATTGGCGTAGGTCAGGAAGCACAGGCGCAGCATGGGCAGGGCCTGCTCGCGCAGGAAGGTCTTGTCCATCGAATACCGGTAGTGGAGCCAATAGTGGTGGGCGAGCCAGGCGGCGTTGCCCGGCCACAGCTCGACGCCCGAATAGCCGAAGATGCGTTCGCCTCGGGGGCCGATGGCGCAACCCGACCACACGCCGTCGAATCCGAAGAAGTTCCGGCACTGTTGGCGCCACCGGGGGATGCATTCCGAGAAGATGCGGTACAGGGGTTCGCCCAGCTCGAGCCGGATTGCTGCACGTTCATGTCGAGGTGATAGTCGCCGGACCAGGGCGGCATGCCGCCGTCGAGGGTCCACACTCCCTGCAAGGTCAGCGGAAGCCCGCCGGGCTGCGACGAACAGGCCAGCTTGTACATCTCGATGTAGTAGAGCGCCTCGAACCGGGCGTCCGGTACGGTGAGAAACGACCGTTGCCAGTGGTCGGCCCAGCCCTGCCGGTGCGCCGATAGGTCCGGATCCGGCACCGCCCATTCTTCCGCGGTCCTTTTCGCCTCCGCCTCGGGGTCCGCGGCGTCTTCAGACGACACCAGGGTCAGCGCTATGGCCACGCCGCCGTCGAAAACGGTGCGCTTCCACGCCACCGCGTAGGAATAGCCCGACGGCGTCCGCTGCGCCAGGATGCCCCCGTCGTCCGACCTCTCGATGACCGGGTCGGGATAACCCCAGCGTTTGAGGGTCTCGCGGGCGCTCTCCGACAGGTGGTCGAAACCTACGTCAAGTTGCAGATTCTCGACGCCGGGCCCGGTGCAGCGCAGATGGACCACCGGCCGGCCCCGCGGCACCACGATTCGGATCCGCGTGTCGTCGTCGAAGACGGTCGCC